>CALUVS010000016.1 GCA_944324265.1 uncultured Traorella sp. | reverse complement strand
GTTGAACTGCATTTTAGCAGTGCCTATCCAAGACAAGAGATATTTAATCATTATATGAATAAAGTACTTCTTCAATAGGCAGAAACGTTTATATTCAACAATGCAGTTGATTGACTGTAGTTTTTACTGTGGAAAACTCATAAACATTTCATCCAAATCACAAGCATTTTAAATGATCATCTCTTTTTTAACAATTTTTATTCAGTTATTTGTTTCCATGAATATTTCAGGTATAATGATTGGTTCCTGCAAAGATGCAGGAATTCTTTAATTTCCAATTTTGAGCATAAAATGAAAATAAAATGAAAAATAATCAAATATTTGGAATTTCCATCAGATAATCAAAAAAACATTATAAAATAATAGATATTAGGAAAAGAGGGGGGAGAGTTTCATTCTCATTTGTATTGATCCTGCTGAAATTTACTGTATCCTGTGAAGTTTTTAATTTTTATTGTTAAAATAGCAAAGAAATGATCTTATACTGCAGTAAGCCTTTTCAAAACCACATTGAAATGAATGTGTGACTTTTCTACATCCAACACAATGTATTGCTTGATTACCTTTTCATTGATTGACGAATAGATGAATAGATAAAGTTGCAGTTTTAAGAAATCATATCTGCTTTTTCAATAAATGAGCAATAAAGAAACTGATATGATTGAATCCAGAAGTACAGCAGTGATCAAAGAAATGTCCGGCTCTCTTATTTTTCTAATATGACCATTTAAATTTATTACAATTGTCTGTTTCATAAAGACATACAGAAGTATTTATTGCTCAAAAAAGCAGCCATATCTTATGACATGGCTGTTATTTTTCAAATAAATATAGTTTTTTATAATTCGTCGTAATGGCAATAAATTCCATCAATTTTTCACGGAAAATATCTTTAAATATTTTTCCCATTCGATTTGCTAATGGTTTCATTTCTGAACAGATATAATCTTCTAAAAGTGAAATCTGTGTTTTATTTAAAGGCTGATCATATTTCAGATAATAGTAAGCATTAATCTTCTTTTCCACATGATTCTCAGTTGGATACAGTTTGCTTTCTGCCAATAATGATCTTAAGCGATCCTCTTGGTGCGTGATTTCCAATGCTTTGTATAAAAGCAAGGTCTGAATACTTAAGGAAGAAAGTTGATGAAACCGTTTGGCTTTGAGAAAATATTCGATGGATTCTTCATATTTTTGTAAGCAGAAAGCAATCATGCCAATCTGCCGATAGGCTTTCTTGATTGTAGCGGGATTGAAATCAGCACCATTATTAATAATTTCCAGACAAATCTGTATCGTAACATAGGCTCTTTCATAAGCATCGCCATTCATTTCTATCAGTGCTAAATAATCATACAGCAAAAAGCTCTGGTAAGTCGTAAAGCTATGCTGTTCATGATAAATGATTTCATTAATCTGATAGTAAGCATCCAGCGTATTATTGCTTGTGATATCAATCAAACGTACATTTAAAAATAAAGGATCTTGATAATACTTGCGGCATTCCTCCAATAATTCATGCCGATATTCAATCAATTCAGGAATATAAAAGCTTAAATTATACAGAAAAGAAATTAATAATTTATTGTCCGTATCATTCAGCTTATTTCTTAAAAACAGATATAGATCTATTTTCTTTGCATTTGGTGTTTTTTCATAGATAGTAAAATTAACGATATCGTAATACAATTCCAATATATCATGAATATAGAAATAGTTTTTATAATGATTGCATTCATTGCATATTTCACTTAATAAGCTGGATAAAGCAGAATAGGAATAATTGCATAAACCATTCACAATGGAGTTTCGCAGATGATTCATTTTCTCAAATACGTTTCTTTCAAAACATACATTGAATTTCAGATTTTCACAGAGACGATAATAAATACATTCATTTCTGACAACTCCACCGCTTTCAATTTTCTTGAATGTTTTGTAAGAACAGATTGTTTCTACATCCCTGCATTTCAGACAGTTGGTACAATAGTCATTAAAATATTTATCTTTATTATGCAGGATAGTATCAATATTAATTCCGCTGTTTTTACGATAATAGGATATTAAGATACCCATGATACTTTTTTCTTGATTTAACTCTGCAGCCATATTCGCCCTCTATACTAATTGTTATACCTTTTTTTACATAATATCATCTTAAATACAGAAAAACAATAGTTGTCATTTTGATAAATAAGCTTACCATAAAATTCCAATTTTCCATCATTTTTAAAAATAAAATCATAATTTCACGAAAAAATGGAAAAAACAATCACAATGATGAAAAAAATAATAGAATATAAAGAATAGGAAGGAAGTGTGGATATGAAAAGAAAATTAGTTGTATTGGGTGCATTGACCTTAGCTATGATGTTTTCATCAAGTGAACTGCATGCAGAAGATCATGAAGATAATAAAGTTTGCTTTTACCAGTTAAATGAAGAAGGAGAATGTGAACTGATCTGCGTGGATGATGATGAATTAGGAATCATGCCATGTTCCAATTGTACACCTGATTGCTGGCTGTAATAAATAAGGGGGAGATTTCATAAAAAGGGCCTGCCTGCACAAGCAGGCTCTATGTTTTATTTGGGTAGAGATTGCATATGAAAGCCGCAGCATTCCAGCTTTGTTTTACTTTCATTTACAGATATGCTTTCGCCGCAATGATTGCAGAAATAATGATAATATCTCTGGATAACATAAGATCAGTGCCATAAACATGATGATTGCATTTCACTTCTTCTGTAACATACCAGTCAATTATATAATAGGCTTCTGTTTGTGTATATAAACCTTCTCCACAGTGCAGACAAGATGCTTTGAGAGAAGGAAGTGTTATTTCATCTCCGACAGGCGTAAGTTCTGTTGGCTGATCATGCAAAAGATGACTATCAAAAATAAACCCAATGATCAATGCAAAACTGAGTGATTTACTGAATTTCATAAATATACCCTTTTTTTCATTTCCTATTTATATAAGAGCATAATTCATATTTTATAAATAGAACTTATTTTTAAAAAGACTAGATATATTCAGCAAAATGTAATTGATCTGATAAGTTAGTAAATATTTTGTTTGCTTTATGCTAAACTTTGCAAAGGCGAAGCAAATAACCGTACTCAAAAAGAAAACACCCTGTAAACGGCAGAGTGTTCTCTAGTCTTATCAAAAATGATTAAGCAGCACCTGTAAGGTACTTCCTCGCTTTTATAACATACAAGATATTCATTTCAATATGCCTAGGATAATTCTTACTGCTTTCTTCTAGAAGGCATCAAATAAATATTTCAATATTACATATAAGATCAGAGCAAAAGATAATAGAAAAATAAATTTAAGATTTAAGTGTTTAGGTTCAATATCGACACTGTATTTTATTTTCGCAAAGTATTCAGCAGGCTTATCCATAATAGATTTTAAATAATTAAAATAAGAGCAGAGCAAAGATGTAAATATAATAACTACCTGAACGATACTGCCGGTAAGATCATCTTGACACAAACTGCCAAGTATTCCGGCTGTGACACCGATAATAATTATGTAGTGCAGAGGAACACGAGGAAAAATACACAACCTTTTCCCGCATACAGGACATTCCATTTGAATATACAGGCCATTTTGTGTAAGATTTGCTTCATTTAATTCAATTTTATTGCAGCAATTTGAACACTTTATCATAATAATAAGTATAATTAAAATTTGCAAATATACAAGACGTTCTAGTGAATAATTGAATGTTTTGACGAAATGCTAAACGCGATTATTTTTAATTATATATATCAATTTATCAATTATTCTTAACAAAAACAGGCAGCAAATAAACAGCCAATATTCCTTGTATGCAATCGAATAAATTAATAATAACAGCAAAATCCCTGCTAATACATATTTTAATTTATATTTGTTTATTTTAAAGAACATAACCTCTTGTCTATTGATATATCTTTGCAAACATAAATCCATTACAAATAATATTACAGCTGCTGATAATTCCAAAAGGTCTACGTTCATACACTCACTCTCCAATCTTATTATTTGATGCATTATATTGGTTCACTAATGATATTTTATTATTCGGACACAATTTTATAATTGGACAAACTCATCCATATAATCAATAGAAGGAGTGTAGCCATGATCGACCATGATTACCATATATTCCGGTTGATTTAAAATATGATCATAAACAATTTCTTTGCTATTGATATCCAAGAATTTTGTTCCTTCATCGTTTATGAAATTATTTTAGCTATGCTACTTACAGTATAGCTTTAACTATTAGATTAATAAATATATTTTTTACAGGAAATGTCTTTTTTTCATGGATTTTAAGCGTGTGAATAGGAATGAAACTCATTGCTTATTGATGAGTAAATTAATTTTTTTCATTAGAAAGCTGTTTCTTGAATAACGTTGAAATGATTGTGTTTTGCTCTTGAGTTCTTATAGTGTGAATGTTAAAATAAAAACATAGAAAAGAATTTGTTTTTATTTTAGTGAGGTGATGGAATGCCTAGGGTAGCTTATTCTGAAGAGGATAGGGAACGTATTAGAGCGGAACTGATTACTGTCGGACTTGAACTGATGGCAAAACAAGGAATTCAGCATACTACTGTCGAACAGGTATATAAAAGGGTTGGAATTTCACGAACATTCTTTTATTCTTTTTTTCCTACAAAAGAAGATTTGGTGATTGAAACATTATACTGGCAGCAGCCAAAAATCATTGAGTATGTGCAGCAATTGATGGCGGATCCTGCATTAACTTGGCGTGATGCTGTGAAGAAATTTCTGCATGATTGCTGTTACGGAGAACAGTATGGAATTGCTGTTTTAACTATGGAAGAGCAGCAGTTGATTTTTAAACGCTTGTCAAAAGAAAGTTATCAGGTGTTCCGCCATAAGCAGCATTTGCTTTTTGGAAAAATATTAGAAGGATTTGGGATAAGAGCAGATGCGCAACGAATCAATCTGTTTACAAATTTAAGCCTGACAGCGATGGTTATACGTAGAGCTCTTCCAAATACTCTTCCTTTATTTGTTCCTGAGGCTGCGGATGAAACGATTGATTTTCAGCTTGATGCAATTGTAGATGTCTTAGAAAAGCTGAGAATGGTTCCTCAGAATTTAAATGATGAGAAGTAATAAATCCGTCCGAATATTTTATTTCGACGGATATTCCTTTCATCAAAATAAAGACAAATTAAATTGTTTATTTTTATTTTATGCTTTATCAGAATATTGCCTGCCATTAAGCAATAGCTATATATTTGAAAACACAGATGATTTATATCTTAATTTGAGCAAAAATCCAGAAACGTTATGTCAATTGAAATAATTTCATTGGGATGTAGTCTATTTACTTAAAAAATGAAGGAGGAAAAGTAATGGGATTGTTTAATAAGTTATTTAAGGAACCGGAAATTGATATGGAAAAAAGCAATGCAAATGCAAAGAAAATGCGTGCTTTGTTTAATCATGTTGTGGAAGAAGGAGATAATTATAGGCTAATTTTCGGATATACAGAAGATGTGAGCCGCTTTAATTATGGATTTGTACATGGAAGCAAAACAAAAATAGGAAATTTAATTGTCGGATGGAACGAGGATAGCCAGACAATTGCAGTTGTACCTACTGTTCCGGATCTTTCAGGCTGCGGAGATCCAACCTACTATCGCCGCTCTGAAATCTATAAAGCTTATCGCAATAAATATCCTACGGATGCTTTTATCATTTATCCGGATAAAAAAGGTTATATCGGTATCAATGCCTATGATTGGCTGGAAGATGAAAAATTGTACGTTTATGTATCGCAGGAGGATGAATTGGCTGCTTTTACTGAATTCTTTATGAATAAATTTGCAACAAAGTGAGATGAAAGATGTCTTTAAGAGAAATTGGAGCGATCCTGCTGTTTCTTGTGGGTGTGTTTCTATTTGGTAATCTGTGGTTTCATTTCATAGAAACTATATTGAAGCGAATCAGAAGATTATTTACATGCCGCCAAAAGCCATCGGCATGGCATACGCTCCCTCTTGATGAGGAGGATATAAAGAATGATTGATATAGATGAAATTAGAAAACGGGCACAACAATCCAGTGAACGAGCTGTCAACTCTATGAAGAAGACTTTTGAAAAAAATGAGGAACTGATGAATAATATTGAGATTTCAAGTTCTGAAAAGGAGGTATCTGCCTCTGAGTCAGGAAAGCAGATTGATGCCAACACAGAGCGGCAAGTAGAAATTCTTGGTCAGATTTTTGGAAATGATGGCATGGCACAGATGGCAGTCAACGAGGAATTGCTGCAAAAAATGATTAATGAGAAAGTTGTGGAGGTAACTGCTTCTGCTGCAAAGGATTTGATGGGTCAGATGTTTGGAGAAGATATGGGTGTGCTTGCAGCAGCTTTGGAAATGCTGGAGATGGAAGATGCTGATGAAGAGGAAGAATCTGAATTGAATCTGGAACTTGAACAAAGCCTTTATGCTGTTTTAGATGAAACGATGGCTCGGTTGGGTGCACTTCCTGAGTCAGAACCGATTCATTACCAAAAAAATGATCCAAGATGGGAACGCTTTGGTATATTACTGTCCGGTATTGTATCAACTCTGAATGGTCATGATTTATATGATATGGATGTGGAGGAACATATTCCTGTCATGGAACAGAAAGTTGTTTCGATAGTACGCCGTTCTTGGGGAATCAATGGCCGAAGTGATCTGCTGGATATGATTCGTTATTTAGCACAGGAAGGGTATATCTTTCGATATCAGTTATATGGAGAAGCATCTTCACCAGAGGAGTTGATGGATGAAAACATGGATGAGGATGAGCGTGAATCTGTCAGACGAGCATGGAGGTTTGTCCAACGATATAAAAGTCAATATACTCCTAGCTTTATGACGGGATGGGATATTGGCAGGGCAGCTATGCTGACTCGTTGGGGATGTTATTTGGGCTGGCTTACAGAAAGTGAGGCTGTCGGTATACTTTGGGATCTTTCTCAAAAGGCTGCGGAAGAATTGCATAGCTGGCGAGAATTTGCTCAGTCTTATCTTTTTGGCGGACTTATGTGGAAATTGCTGTGCGGTGATAGTTCAGCTGCAAATTATCTTGGCTATATTGCAGATGCTGCCACAGACCTGTTGATTGGAAAAACAGAGCAAGGAAACGGACAATGGCGTGAATGTTCTTGGCCTATACAATGATTTTCGATAAGATTACATATCATTCATTTGTCGTGAGTGCTTTAATTTCAGTAAAGCGATTCTAGGCTTAAAAATATATTTCATCGATCTTTTAGCATTAGTTTATACTTGGCATTTTATTACAAAAAAGAACTGCAGTTGACCTGATTGATTCATTAGGACCATTGCAGTCTTTTTATCGTAGTATTGCGAAAAGTCTGAATTTATGTTTGCATTTTAAGGGAGATATGCTATAATAATTGAGCAATTATATGCGCGTGTGGCGAAATTGGCAGACGCACCAGACTTAGGATCTGGCGGGCAACCATGGGGGTTCGAGTCCCTTCACGCGCACCATCTTATCAGACAGCTCTGAAAGCCCTATTTTAAAGGCTTTTCGGAGCTTTTTTATTTTTGGTGTTTGTCCTGTGAAAGAGTGTGACTTTTAGAGCGACTCATAACACTTTGGGTGAGATGAGGGTCCTATTTTTTCCATTTTGAAAGCAATTTGCTTTAACTAACTTTGAGCTATTTTTTACCTTTTTTCTAAAAAAAAGTCCTCCAAAAGTAAAATATTTCTTATTCTATCTCTTACTCATATCAATTTTTCATAATGAAGTACTTGTATATAATCGAGCACACTGATAATTATCCTTCAATAAACTTATGGCATTAAATATTTTTATCATCAAGTTTATTTTTAACAATTAAGAAACAAAATATGAATAAAACATAAATATTTTTCAGATAGAATGACGGCAGAAATGAGGTGAAGAATATGATGATGAAAGTTATTATTGCTGTAATTGTGGTGATCGCAGTGATTGGCGGATATATATTTTACAAAAATAGATAGAGATTCAATTTCAGGACAAAGGATGAAATGAGGTGAGGTTATGGTAAGTAAATTAATTTTTGCAACTCTTGTAGCTGTTGGTCTTGTGGGAACTGGAAAATTATACGATAAGAGAAAATAACAAGATGTTTGAAAATATACATCTTTCTATATAGATTGAAGAAATTGTTAAAAATGGAGGTAATGATTTATGTTAACAAAAACAATTGATGGATTATTTATTGGTACACGCTATCTTGTATGGGTACTTGGAATATTAGGTATTGTTGGATCTGTTATTCTTGCAGCCGCTAATATTTCTTTAGGAATGAGTTCAGTATTTGTATTTATCGCTACTCTTTTATTATCTATTACACTTTCTTTGCTGCTGATGCCCGATGCTTTGGTCAAACGAAAAATTCTTCCTGAAGCTTTGATGTCAAAAAGATTTGTGATTTCTGCAGTATCAGCAGTTCTTGCTGCTGCAGTAGTAGGGATCATTTATTTTACTAACGGCGGCTTTCCAAGTCTAAATTTATTATTCATTTAAAATTGAAAAGCAAAAAAATGATTCTCTGAAAGACTCTTTAAAATAGGCGTGATTTTTATCATGAGGGTGAAATATTCAATCAAGAAATCAAGCAGTATGCTGGAGTGAAAATAATCTTGCAGAATTGCGTTGATTTTGAAAAGCATATCACTTGCAAGTTTCTGTAATTCAGGTACAATGAAGGTACATGAAGGAGGTCGTAATTTTATGGCTAAAGAAGTTAAATTTTATCGTTGCTCTCACTGCGGCAACATTGTAGAAAAAATTGTTGATTCAGGAGTACCAGTAATCTGCTGCGGTGAACCAATGAAGGAATTGATTGCAAATACAAGTGATGGAGCAGGAGAAAAACACGTACCAGTTGTTACAGTTAATGGTGATACAGTAAAGGTGGCTGTTGGTGAAGTAATGCACCCAATGACTGCAGAACATTATATCCAGTTTGTATATGTTCAGACTGAACGCGGAGGATTAAGAGTTGATTTAAATCCAAATGATACGCCAGTGGTTGAATTTAAATTGACAGAAAATGATAAGCTGGTTGCAGTTTATGAATATTGCAATTTGCACGGATTGTGGAAAACTGCTCTTTAATAATTAAAAAGTGACAAAGGAATCGAAAGATTCCTTTTTATTTTGCTTATTTTTTGGTAAAAAATGTGAAATTCACAAAAAAATCACATAACATATACCTGGTTAAGTGTTATAATAAATGCGATTATTTGGGAGAGATTTTATGAAAAATAGATATGTGAAGCCAACAAATCAGAAAATCGACCTGATTTTTCTGATTGTTTTGCTTATCAGTGTGATTTATTTTGTTGTGGAATGCATTATCGGCGGATTCATTCCAAATATGTATATCCTGATATTTGCCTTGTTGATGCTGGCAATATTCGGTGCGCTTTTTTTTACGATGCGCTATCGGGATAATAAAGTGACTATTGCACGGCGATGCATTGCCGGGATCTTAAGTGTACTGCTTGTTTTCTGCAGTATTTTTATGGGCCGGATCCGTAGTGGACTGCAGGGCTTTTCACCTAGTCAGAATGTATCTGTGATGGGTGTAGTCGTAAGTGTTGATTCTGGATATGATTATGTTGAGAATTTGCAGGATAAAACATTGGGTTATGTTGATAATGGTTCAGAGCTGACGAATTATGCTATTAATGAATTAAGCGGCAATGGCTTTATTTGGAAAAGCTATGAAAATGTTGATACAATGATGGCAGATTTAGATGTGCGCAATATCGATGCAGTGCTGATGAGTCTGCAGGATTATACAATGCGCAGCAACAGTGATGAAACATTTACGGAAAAATATAAAATGATTCATGAGATTGAAATGGTGGAAGATGTAGAAGATACAGCCAATGAAGTAGATATTACCAATACACCATTTACTGTGTTTATTTCGGGTATGGATGATTTAGGCGTGCCGGATTATAATGGCTTGAGTGATGTCAATATGCTGTTATTGGTGGATCCGAATCGTCATCATGTGGAAATGATCTCAATTCCGCGTGACTCTTATGTACCGAATCCGCAGGCCGGCAATTATCCGGACAAACTGACACATTTGGGATGGCTCGGACCGGATGCTATGGTCAATACGCTGGAAAGTATTTTCGGTATTGAAATTGACTATTATGCGAAAGTCAGCTTCTCATCTTTGATTGAAATTGTTGATACATTGGGTGATATTGAAGTAGACGTCCAGCTGGAATTTACTGAACAAAATGAATATCGTGAAATGGGCGGAGGTTATTTTGTCAATACGATCCATCTCTATCCGGGAGTTCAGACATTGAACGGCAGCGAAGCTTTGGCTTATGCTCGTCACCGTCATACAGAAGGATGGGGAGACAGCGGAAGAAACTATGCTCAGCAGCAGATCATTGAAGCAATTGTGAATAAAACACTGACTTTGGAAGGTGTAGCGAAAGTGCCTGAATTGCTGGAAGTTGCCAGCACCTATGTTTCTACCAATATGCCGACAGAATACATCAATAAATTTGTCAATTCACAGATTGAAAAAATGCAGCCTTGGACATTCTCATCCACAACAATGCTTAATGGCTTAGGAGATATGCAGATTTGTGCCAGTGCAGAAGGCTCTGGACCATTGTGGGTATACTTATTAAATCAAGATGATATCAATAATGTGTATTCTCAATACAAAGCGATGTTTGAAGAAGAACAGCTTTCCGATTTCCAATTTGACTTAAATGATATGACTAAGTATGTTGATGCGGCACCAGTGAATCCATATTTAGTGACAGTACAGAATTTTGACTCTGTCATGAGTACGTATTTCCCTAGCTACTATGGCTATCAAGCACCTGCAGAGGAAGTACCGAGCGAAGAACCGGTACAGCCGGAAGAACCAACCACAGGAGAAGAGGAGCCGGCAGCACCGATAGAACCGGAAACACCGGCTGAGCCTGAAACACCTGCTGAACCAGAGACTCCGCAGGAACCAAGCAATCCTGAAGTACCGACAGAGCCTGAAGATCCGCAAGAGGAAACTTCAACGCTTCCATCTGCTCCGGAAGGTATGGAATAAATCAAATAGTAATGGAGGATTTTATGAAGAAAGAACGATTTAATACAACGATTGATTTGATATTGCTCATTCTCTTCACATTGTCCTCCATTTATTCTTTGCTGGAAGTATATATTACAGGATATTTTCCTGTCTCTTTGATTGTTGTTTGTGCGGTGGTATTGCTGGCAGCAGCGGCAGGATATTTTGCATTGATCTTAAGCACACAGCGTTTTCGTTTTTTTAGAAGAATACTCTTGTTTGCAGTGACGGTTGCTTTGTTCAGCTTTTCCTTGCACAGCAGTATATTCCGCCACTCATCGAGCATTATTGATACATCCAATTATATGAATCATCAGCTTAATTTGGTAAGCAATGTTGAAAATGCGGATGAAATCAGTGATCTGGATGGCATGAAGATTGGTTATCTGCAGCATGATCTGCGCTATTTATCCATTTTGGAAAATGTACTGGAAGAAAAAAGATTGGATATTGAATTAGTAGAGTATGTGACTCATTCTGATCTCAGCCAAGCAATGGAAGAGAAGCAGATTCAAGGATGTTATGTTTCTAATTTTAATTTATCACTGCTTGAAGACTATGAGAATTATGAACGAATTGAAATTTATCAATATCACGATGAAATTAATTTGCCTGCTGTCTATAAAAATCTCATCGAAGATCCTTTTACCGTTTTTATTTCAGGCAGTGATTCACTGAGCAATGTAAACAGTGTCGGAAACAGTGATTTTAATTTATTGGCGATGATCAATCCGCTTTCGAAAAAAATTGAGCTGATTTCTTTGCCGAAAAATCTATATGTTCCGAATCCGGCTTATAGCTATTATCCAGATATTTTATCCAACACTTCCAATGAAGGCATTGACAATACGATGTATGCACTGTCTGCCGCCTTTGGCTTTGATATTGACTATTATGTGCGGCTGAATTTTTCATCCTTTATTGATTTGATTGATCAAGTTGGCGGCATTGAAGTAGAAATAGAAGAAAGCTTCTGCGAACAAAATGAGTTTCGGCAGGAAAATACAGTATGTGTCGAAGCAGGCAGTCAGGTGCTTTCAGGACAAGAGGCACTGGCATTGGCCAGACATGTAGGGGAAGGAAATGAACGCCTGATCAACCAGCAGAAACTAATTGTCAGTTTAGCTTCAAAGCTGCTTCAGAATATGCCGATGTCCTCATTGATCAATGTCATGAATGATACGATAGCTACATCAATTACGACGAATCTAGATATGGAAGAAGTCAATCGTTTGGTAGCGAATATTGTTTCTGATATTGACAGCTGGCAATTGGAAATGCATGTATTGGAAGAAGGAATCAATGAGCGAGCATTCTCTGTTTCCATGGATCCAAAGCAGCTGATGGATGTTTATATTCTCAGTGAAGAAGATTTATCACAGGTTTATGAATTATATTTGGATACAATGAATCAAAAACGGTTGGATCAATTTACTTTCTCATTGAATGAACTGCGTGGAGAGAAGGTATTGCCGACTGTGCATGAACGACTGGTAACGGCAGAGAATTATCACAGAAAGATTGTGGAATATTTTGCATTAGAGCCTTATTCGACAGTCCATCCGATTCAAATAGAAGAATGGGAGAATGAAAGCTATATTCAGGATCCGCTTTTTGATCCATCAGCTCCGATCAATCCGCTTTCATAACAAATTATATATAGCAATAATTCAATTTTGGCATGATTGTTTGCTTATGATTGTACATTTATATGTTGAAATATCCGGACAATTGGCTATAATTGTTTTAGCACAACAATCATTGTCAATACAATGTGAATAAGAAATGAAAGGATAAGGGAATATGAAAGAATATCTTGATTTATTTTGTATTTTTACGCGCATAGGCGCTGTTACATTCGGCGGCGGGTATGCTATGCTGCCGATACTTCGAAAAGAGATTGTCCAGAATCGAGGATGGGCAACAGATGAAGAAATCATGGACTATTATGCCATCAGTCAATGTACACCCGGCATCATTGCAGTGAATACAGCTATCTTTGTCGGCTACAAATGCAAAAAAGAATTAGGGGCTATTGCTTCGGCTCTAGGAATGGTCTTTCCTTCCATTGTTATTATTTTGATCATTGCCATGTTTTTAAGCAATATCATGTCTTATCCAGTTGTACAGATGGCTTTTGCCGGTATCCGTATTGCTGTCGGAGTATTGGTTGTCAATGCTACCGTTACTTTATTTAAAAAAGGTGTTGTCGATAAGAGCACATTGGTTATATTTGCACTGGTATTTATTATTTTGATGTTTACTTCTGTTTCTCCGATTCCGGTTGTCATCGGATCCGCATTGATTGGTATTTTGCTAAAAGCTAGGGAGGGGAAATAGTATATGGTATTGTTTACATTATTTTTTGAATTTTTCAAAATTGGTTTGTTTTCTGTAGGCGGAGGGTTGGCTACATTGCCATTCTTATATGATTTAGCCGATAAATATACTTGGTTCACACGAACAGAGCTAGTGAACATGATTGCAATTTCGGAAAGTACGCCAGGTCCGATTGGAGTCAATATGGCAACTTATGCCGGCTATAATGCTGCCGGTATTCTTGGCGGTGTTGTAGCGACAATGGGGATTGTTGTACCAGCCCTGATCGTCATCATTTCGATTGCAAAGGTTTTAACAAAATTTAAGAATAATAAATATGTCGATGCTGCCTTTTACGGCATTCGTCCGGCAGTAGCTGCTTTGATCTTGGCTTCTGCTTGGGATGTGATTCAGTCAACATTATTCCGTGTGGACAAGACAATGATGGAATTCTTTAACTGGCCAGCTTTGATTTTCTTTGCAATATTGTATTATCTTTTGGTGAAATATCAAAAGCATCCAATCTTATATATTGCTTTGGCAGCCGTAGTCGGCATGTTCATTTCATTTTAATAGAAAACTGCAGCGTTTAGATCAAATCTAATAGCTGCAGTTTTTTGTCATTTAATTGAAAGATGAGAATGTGTACTCGTATAAGTCTGAACGATAGAATGAGGAAGTATATTGAAACGGTGTTGCTGAATCAATATAACGAATAGAAATACTGTTCAGAATTGCCCGGCTTGTAGACTGCAATATCTGAATCTGTTCATCCGTTCCTTCCACCGCTCTTAGACGAGTGTAGAAATCATTGATGTTATACCCCAAAGATTCTGTATAACTGTCCAGTGATTTATCCAGCATGCTGAGATCAAAATGTTCGATAAATTTTACTGGTATATATGTATACTGCAGTGCAATCGGTGTACCGTTGCCTGTTCTCAATCGTACTAAGAAATATAAATTTTCTTCCGGTTCGACTTTCATCTCTTTGGCTACTTCCGGAGCTTCTATTGCTTTTATGATCTTAAATTCAAGCAATCTGCTGCCGGCAGTCATACCAATGCTTTGCATATCTTCAGTAAAGCTTTTTTTCTTTTGGATATTTCGGTTGACTGGATGACGAGAAACAAAAGAGCCTTTCCCCGGAGTTCTTTCAATGATTCCCATCAATGCTAAATCAGATAAAGCGGAGTGCACAGTCTGCCTGCCGAAATTAAACATCTTAGCTAATTCCAATTCAGAAGGAATTTGATCACCTATCTTAAAATGACCATTGCCGATCTCTGAGAGCAAGTAGTTTTCAATTACTTGCTTTTTTGATGTTTTTTTATTATTATCCATAACCCCTCCATAAAATCTTTGTATACTTCTTTATATATATTCTACCTTATTTCTGTAAGATTTTGTAGGGGTATTTTTGTATGAATGTAACCGCTTGCATATGTCCGTACTTTTAATGCTATAAATATATGCTTCTGAAGAAAACAATAATTGATTTTTGGCGGAAATAAAAGTCATAATATTAAATAATATTTCTAAATAATGCTTATAAGAATATTTGTTATTATTTTTGTAAAGACTTAAGATAAATTTGAAATAGGATATTGAATTGCAGTTACAAAGAAAATGATAATGATAAACATCATTAAATAGGTGAATCGTATTTGAATATGATGAGCGTGATATTTTTATTGGAAAATTGTCCTCATATTATTTTGCCTGCTAAAATATTTGTCAGCAATTTATAACGTGATATAATGAAAGAGGAATTTTTACGCTAAAATGATACTTACAGTTGGAAATTACTAGTGGTCTGGTTTTTTTTGCGTTATAATAAATATAAATGGATGAAGGGAGTTCCTATATGAAAGTATGTCTTTACTTTGAGGGGAAAGAATTAATTAAAACATCAGGGATTGGGCGAGCATTGAAACATCAAAAAGCAGCCTGTGCTTCCGCAGGTATTGAATATACGCTGGATCCTAATGATGATTATGATATTTTGCATATCAATACAGTGGGACCTAGTTCTTTGGCAGTTATCTCAAAAGCACGCAGTCAGGGCAAAAAAGTTATCTATCATGCCCATTCTACAGAAGAAGATTTTCGTAATTCTTTTGTCTTAAGCAATCAGATTGCGCCTGCTTTTAAGAAGATACTGGTCTCTTTATATTCCAAAGCAGATTTGATCGTAACACCTACGCCGTATTCAAAACAGCTGATTGAAAACTATGATGGGATTACGCAGCCGGTAGTGGCCTTGTCCAATGGAATAGATTTAAATCGTTTTCATTATGATGAAGAGAAAATCAAGGCTTTTCATCGTTATTTTTCATTGCGTGAAGATGAAAAAGTTGTGATTTCAGTCGGTCTGTATTTTGAAAGAAAAGGAATCTTGGACTTTATGGAGGTTGCCAGCCGTATGCCGGATGTGAAATTTATCTGGTTTGGACATACTCCTAGCTATACGATTCCAAAAAAGGTAAGAGAAGTTGTGAATGGCAATCATCCAAGTAATGTCATCTTGCCTGGATATGTCAAAGGACCGATCATTGAGGGGGCTTATGCCGGTTCTGACTGTTTCTTTTTTGCCAGCAAAGAGGAAACAGAAGGTATTGTTGTTTTGGAAGCTTTAGCGAGCCGTTCTCATATTTTGATTCGTGATATTCCTGTATATGAGCCATGGCTAGTGGATGGTGTGAATTGCTATAAAGGAAAGACTGTCGATGAATTTGAAAGGAAACTGCGCATGATCTTGCATCATGAGTGTGCAGATCTTCGTGAAAACGGCTATCTGACAGCTGAAAAAAGAAGTATAGAACAAGTAGGAGCAGAATTGAAAAAAATATATGAATCAGTTCTGAATGGAGAAATATGAGTAAGGAAAAAAGAAATTATCTGATTGGTGTAATAACTATTATTGTTATAACAATTGCTACGCTTTATATAACCTTAAAAGATGATAACGGAAGTATCATGGAGCTATTGACATCGATTTCACCGATGGCCTTTATCGGTATTGTATTGTATGCCATTCTGCCCAATTTCTTCATGGGAGCTTCTTTGACTGCCATTACCAAAACCTATTATCCGAATTTTCGTTTTTCACAGGGACTGGTCAATGCCTTTATCGGTGCCTTGTTCAGCGGTCTGACACCCGGGGCCAGCGGAGGACAGGTTGTTCAGGTATTTGTTTACAGCAAGCAGGGAGTGCCTTTTGCCAGTGCTTCCAGTGCATTATGGATGGATTTTGTCATTTATCAGATTACATTGATCGGTTATACGATTGTCTGCATGTTATTATGTTTTCCGAAATATTATGCACAGTATCCATTGTTATTGTCTTTCATTTTATTAGGTTTTTTGATTAATGGATCTGTCATATTTGCTTTGTGGTCCATGGCGAAATTTCCGAAATTATATGAGAAAATCAGTCATTGGATCTGTCATCTGTGCTATAAACTGCATATTGTCAAAAATGAAGAAGCTGCTTTGATGCGCTGGGACAGCCAATTAAGAGCTTTTACCAATGAGATCAATGCCAGCAAAGACAATCGAAAATTAGTTGTTCAGCTGATTATTATAAATATCTTACGTTTAACGGTTTATTTCAGTATTCCTTATGTCATTGGCTTAGCCATGCATCAGACAATGCCGCTGATTGATTCTATTGCCTTAGCTTGCTTTGTATCAATGGCCAATGCCTTTTTCCCAATTCCGGGAGCCAGCGGAGGAACTGAAGTCATGTTTCATACCTTATACAGTATGATCCTAGAACCGGCCCTTGTTTCCAGCATTATGCTGTGCTGGCGCTTTACGACCTATCATTTGGTCTTGGTCATTGGTATGGTCATGTTCTTGTTTGTAAGAAAGATGAAATCATAAGAGAGGAGAAGTTGCATGCGGATCGGTTTATTCAGTGATACGTATTTGCCGGATATCAATGGTGTTGTTTCCAGCACGGTCACTTTACAGAAAGCATTGGAAAAAAATGGTCATGAAGTATTTGTCATAGCGAATCACAAAGGCTTGCTTCATACGGAAAGAGAAGGCAATGTGCTTCGATTGCCGGGAGTGGAATTAAAATGGCTGTATGGCTATATTATGTCTTCTCCTATCCAGTTATCAGCGAAGGAAGAAATTCGTCAGATGAATTTGGATGTCATTCATGTACAGACAGAATTCGGTGTAGGTATTTTCGCAAGAATTGTAGCGAAAGAACTAGGTATTCCGATTGTTTATACTTATCATACGATGTATGAAGATTATACACATTATGTCAATTTATTTGATATTGATGAAGTGGATAAGGTAGCCAAAAAAGTAACAGGCTCTATCAGCCGTATTATCTCAGATGGCTGTGATGCTGTGATTGCGCCAAGCATCAAGACAAAGGAAACTTTATTGAAATATGGCGTAAAATCACCGATTCATGTCATTCCGACCGGACTGGATCTGAAAAAATTCAATCCGGCGAATATTGATGCAGAGGCTGTGCAGGCATTGCGTCAAGAATATGGTTTAGGTGCTGATAATAAGCTGATGATTTATGTCGGGCGCATTGCATCTGAAAAATCCATTGATGTAGCTATCCGTGGGTTTGTTGATTGTGCTAAAGCCAATAAGCATTATAAATTGATGATTGTCGGCGGCGGACCAGATCTGGATGAACTCAAAGAATTGGCAAAACAATGCGGAATAGAAGATTCTGTGATTTTTGCTGGCAAAAAGCCGAGTGAAGAAGTGCCTTTGTATTATGCAATGGCAGATGCTTTTGTTTCTTGTTCACTGACAGAAACGCAGGGAATGACTTTTATTGAAGCAATGGCTGCCGGATTGCCAATCTTTGTGCGCAGAGATGAGGTAGTAGAAGATCTGGTAGAAGAAGGTGTCAGCGGATTCTATATCGAGGAAGATACTTTCTCTTTGAAGGCAATGGCTTATTTTGAATGTGATGAAAAAGTAAAACAGAAAATGAGTCAGAAAGCAATGGAAAAGGTACAGAAATATGACAGTGATATTTTCTATGCTTCAATCATGGATGTGTATGAAGAAGCTATTGCAACGTATCATAAAACGTATCTGATCAAAAAAGTGCGCATCAAAGATGATTGTGCAGAATTAACATTAGTGGATAATCAAAAAGATGAATTTACAGTGCTGGTCAGTGTAGAGGATTATTTTGCTTTTGAATTGAAAAAAGATGGTATTGTTCATGAAGCAACCTTAGATGAGCTGCAGAAAAGAGAGGTTGTCTTAAAGCAGTATATCCGCTGTATCAAAAGAATTGCCCTTAAAGCACGCACACGCAGAGAAATGTATGATTTTCTGATCAAAGAAGATGTGCTGGATATCAAGCAGATCAATGAAATGATCGAACGATTGGAAGATGAAGGGTATATCAATGATGATGCCTACTTGGCAGATCAAGTAGATAAACTGCTCTTATCTACAGACAGTAAGAAAAGAATCATTCATCAATTGACAAGCAAAGGCTTGCCTTATGAAAAGGTAGCCAAAGCATTTGAAAATGTAGATGATGAAAAGGAAAAAGAAAAAGCAGAACGTTATGCACATAAAAACTTTGATCATATTAAAGGAAAATCTGTGTATATGAAAAAACAGACATTACTTCGTCAATTGACTAATAAAGGATTTAGTTTTGATATAGCGAAGTCTGTAGTAGAGTCTTTGAATTATGATGAAGACAAAAAAATGGAGAAAGAAAATTTGGATAGGGCAATTGAAAAAGAAATACGCCGTTATTCAAAGAAATATGAAGGCAAGAAATTAAAGAACGCTATTTTGAAATCATTGATTCGAAAAGGGTATAATTCAGATGATGTCTTGCTGATGATTGAAGAAAAGGGGATTGACAATGAGTAAATCAATCAATGAATTAATGGATGGCGATACAGGCTCATTTACTTATCTGATCAAGGAGATTACCAAAGGAGTGACATCAAAAGGAGCTCCTTATTTATCCTTGGTACTGCAGGATAAAACAGGTACGATTGATGCCAAATTATGGTCAGCCAAACCGGAACAGATTGCTTCCTTTAAGGCAGGGATGATTCTGCAGTTTAATGGGGAAGTGCTTTCTCATAATAAGCAATTGCAGATGCGGGTCAATGAATGCCGTATCATTGAAAGAAGCAGTGTAAATTTGATTGATTTTGTCAGAGAAGGAGATATTCCGCGCTCTCAGCTGAAAAAAGAAATCGAGGAAATCATTCATTCTTTTGAAAATCCGACATTGAAACGGCTGCTGGAATGTGTGATGGAGCGCTATGAGAAAGATTTTTATGCATATCCGGCTGCCAGTAAGCTGCATCATGATTTTGTCGGAGGCTTAGCGACACATGTATGGGGCATGTTAAAGCTGGCCAAAGCGGTCTGTGACTGCTATCCGCTATTGAATCGTGAATTGCTTTATACGGGTGTTATCTTGCATGATATCGGAAAGTGCAGAGAATTGAGCGGACCGGTCATTACCGAATATACGACTGAAGGGAAATTACTGGGACATATTTCAATCATGCAGGCTGAAGTTGATGCCATTGCAAAAGAAAATGGACTTGAAGGAGAAGAAATCATGCTGGTTCGCCATATGATCTTATCTCATCATGGTGAATATGAGTTCGGTTCTCCGGTGCTTCCGATGATTCCGGAAGCAGAAATACTGCACTATATTGATAATATGGATGCACGTATGAATGTATTGGTCAAGGCATATGATGGCATTGAACCCGGTGATTTTACACCTAGAATCTTTGCTATGGAAAACAGAAGTTTTTATAAAAGCAAACTGAAATGACGCGAAGGCGTCATTTTTATATGTGCTTGAGCTATCATGAATTTCATCAGAATTCAATATAATGAGGTAGGAGGCAATAATGGTTGATCTAAAAAGTATTACACACGGAGCACAGCGTTATATAGGTGTAACGCTGAAATTGCCGTTTGTGCCGCTCTATCTTGTTTTGAATACCAAAGGCTTTTTATGCGGGCCGATATTTGAAATTCATGCTTTTGATTCTGTGAAGACATGTGTCTGCATCATGTCACAGGCAGAAAGCTATGAACAGTTATTGGAAAGTGTTGTTGTCCGATGCAGCAGCGGAGCTGTGCATGCCGGTATCTTATTAGGCATGAGCGGATATGAAGCCATGTCAAAGATGAATGAAACAAAAGATTAAAAGAAGTGTATGGGCATGCTTATTGACAGTCTTGCTGATTGGCGGTGTTATTGCTGGTGAAAAAAAGATGCGTCCGTATTTATTCATGCAGATGGAAGCAGAAACCATTCAGGCACTCAATGAAGAAATTGCTTTTATCATCCAAGATCTGAATATTCCGAATGATTTGTTTCTGGATCAATCCTTGGATGTAGCGAAGACCAATGCTTTGCTGGCAGAAGCTTTGCATCTGTTAAATGAGAATATAAAAAAAGAGCAGCTCATTGCCGGTATTCCTATCGGCAATTTTGTGCCCATGACGTTTTTTCATTCCAAAGGAACCAAGATTTCATTTACGATGCATCGCAATGAGAAAATACAGGGAACAATTTCTTTTCAGACAGAAAGCTTAGGTATCAACAATGTATTGATTCGTGTCACATTGGATATTGTTCTGCACGGAGAATTATATTTGGGTTTTTATCATCATCCATTTACCTATCATCAGCAATTGCCTTTGGCAGCTGAATTGTTTATGGGTGAAGTTCCTTCTGTATTTCCTTACGGCGCATAAAAAAACTGCAGATCTGCAGTTATTCAAAAGCACTGGCTACGCGTACGCCGACAACGCCTTCCACTTCTTCCAAAAGCAATGCTTCCACACCCATAGAAATGGTTTCATCCAAGGCCAGACATTCGCTGCAGGCACCCAGCATCTTGACAGTGACGATACCATCTTCAAAGCTCACATATTCCAAGTCCCCGCCATCTCGCTGAATGTAAGGACGAATTTTTTCCAATACTTCAATAATTTCCTTTTCTTTTTCAGTTCTCATCGTATCATCTCCTATAACAGTCCATTGAACAGGGCTAAGATCAAAGTAATGGCAATTCCCAATACAAAACCGCCGATAGCTTCAATCATACGATGTCCCAGGACATCTTTTATTTTTTCAAAGTAAATCGGATCATCTAATTTCAATGACATGACATCTTCCAGATCCGAAATCAGCTGTTTGGTTAGCTGAATTCCTTTTCCTGCATAATAACGTACATTGACTGCATCATAGATCACAATCAAAGAAAAGATACAGGTAACAGCAAACAAGGTTGATTCAAAGCCTTCCACAAGCCCTACTGCGAGAGAGAGAGCTGAAACAGTAGAAGTATGACTGCTTGGAAAACCACCGCATGCCACTGTATATTGGATATCAAATTTGCCTGTTCGAAAATAATAAACAAACGGTTTGATCAGCTGTGCAGAGATATTGGAAATCAAAGCCGCCCACAGTGGAAACAGTGTCAACATCATAAATCACCTCGTGTAGAATATTATAGCACTAAGTTGTTGGCTTGTGTACTAATTCTATTCGCAAGTTCAAGTTAAAACGACACAAAAGTACAGACAATGACAGCCAGCAGAACACTGATCAAGACTTGAATCATCCGATAGCCAAAATAGATGCCGTAATTCAATCTGCTTTCTTCACAGCTTCCTAAGACCTGCAGATGGACGGAAAAACCGCCAAAGCTCAATAAAGCAGAAGCACAGATGAATTGCGCAGATATAGCAAGAGTACTTTGCGATAAAGAAGAAAGAGCAGAAGAAAATTCCAGCGTCAGCAGGACCAAAGAATCAAAAAGCGAAAAGTATATCAAAAGCAAAGAACGAATGCTGCTGATGACAAGCAGATATGCCAATATTGCCGCCATGGCATGCAGTGAAAAGGAAATAGCTTGGCTGAAACTTTGAAAAAAAGAAATTGCTTTCTGCTCCTTCTGCATTTCAATTCTGTTTCTGCGGGTCGCACTCAGCAAGAAAATAACACTGATAAACTGTATCAAATATAAAAACAGTGCAAAAGAAAGCGAGTGAAATAAAGTACTGATGGTCATCAGCATAAAACTGATGGAGGCACAGCTGACACAGTAAATCAAACGTCTGGCAGCTTTCACATCAATTGCTTGTTTCCGGCAGAATTCATTGATCAAAAGCGCTCCGCCCGGAAAACCCAGCATGAAAGCTGAAAAAGCTAAGATCAGGGCTTGGCCATCCATGCCCAAGCTGTTTCCGATACGATCCAAACAATGACTTTTTGTATTGACAACAGAAACAAACAGACGAATGACTACCATCAAAAAAAACATGGAGGGCAATAATTGTTCAAAAAAGAAGACGATACTTTCCCTGCTGCTGATCAAAAGCCACTCACTGTGCCAAAAGGAAAGCACACATAATAAAAGCACTGCTATGAATTTCATGATCTCACCACTAGAATTTTATGAGTGCATCGTATAAAATAGTAGAGAATGCGAGGAATGATTATGGCAATTACATGTAATCTTGAAGGTATACTCCGTCAAAAGGAAGAGAAACAGGCTTGTATTGCACAAATACAAAAAGCTTGTGATGAAAAAAATGTTCTTTTTGACATGAAACAAAATACAGGAAATATTTATGTTTGTCCGTTAGGTGTGATCCAGGTGATTTTTACCGACTACTATGTGACCTTGACCACCAATACAGCACTGGCAGGTCCCGGTTATCATGCTGCGGTCTGTGAGCTTTATGAAACGATTCAAAAAAGCGGTGATATTGTCTTGAATATTGATGATGAATGTGAATATTTATCTGATCATGATTTTCAGCGCTTAAAAGAAAATTACTTTGATAACTATTTACATACACTCTTATCCAATATGTCAGGCATGAGTGATACGGAAGAAGCGGTTTACAGCTGGGATGATAAAAATTATCTGCCTTTGGCCAAAGAAGGCAAGATCATTACGCCTTATGGCTATATTACTGCTAAAAAACTGCGTGAAATGACATTTACAGAAGCAGAGGATCTTTTCTATGTTTGGAAAAATATTGAAAAGGATGCGCTGTTTTACCGCAACAGTGCTTTGATTTCTTTATGGAGTGACTGTGTCTTTGAACATTCTGCTCAGAGTGAAAAAGATCTGACAGTTGCCAAAGGAATTGTGGAAGCTTTGGAAAAAGCACATCAATTGGATAAAAATCTCAGTCTTCCGGTGGATGAATATCAGCTGTTATGCAAATTATTGAGAAGAGAAATCAAGATCTTTGATGTTCAGCAAATCCATGAAGATCTGATTGGCTATCGCCGAGAAGCAGTGCTGTATGTTTACGGCAATTGGTTTATCTTAGAAAAAGGATATGCCATGCAAAGCTTTGACGGCAATACAATGATCTTGGAAGTAAGAGAAGAGGATGAAGTTTTATCCCGCATGAGCATTACCGGCTATCGTTTTGATAAAGAAGTAGAAGACTATGCTCATCGTTATTTGAATACGGTCAATGCCGTGGATGTATTTGATATCGACAGTGACAATATCAGAGGCAGAGCTGTTCTGCATCAGCTCAATGATGAAAGTCAGACCTTATATCTGCATGCTCAATTAATCAGCGGAAAAGAAACTTTAATGATCAACTGTGAATGCGCAGATATGAATACAGTCGGTAAGGTCCGCATGACCTTAAATACGATTATTTATATGGAACAGGAGAAAAACTCAGCCAATGTTGGACTTTAACAGCATGGATGGGCTGAGATTATGCAGTCTGTCTTATTTTGATATTGTCGATTACCAAAAAGGAATGCCTTTCAGTTCATTCATCCAAAGCATTGATACACAGAAGCTGCGTTCCGATCCTTTTTATGAAGACATGAGAAACTTTCTCCATACGATGGATTTTTCACGTTATGACGATTTTATCATCACTGAATATGTCAATTACAACAACAAAAGCGGACTTGTCTTCTTTGTAATTGAAAACAGTGAACAGATGATTGTTGTGTTTCGCGGCAGTGAATATCTGGATGAACTGCATCATGAATGCGGCTGGGAAGATTGGCGCGACAACCTGGAAATCTTTTTAGGAGTGACTCGCCAGCAGCTGGAAGTCAGTCAATGGTTCAATCAATTGGAAACCGATAAAAAGATTATTTTATGCGGTCATTCCAAAGGCGGCAATCTGGCTTTATATTTAGGTGTAACCTGTACAGATGATAAATTGGATCAGATTACAAATATTCTGACAATGAATGCCCCTGGCATCAATGATGATATGATGATTCAGTATCAAGAACGTCTTGCAGATGAAAGATTCTTGAATAAATGTATGCTGATAGAAAATGAACATGATTGTGTTTCTTCTTTCTTCAATCATATCAAAGCACCGATTATCTATGCTTCAGTTTTCAGCAACAATTCCATCAATGATGTTATTGCCAATCATCAGCCTTATGCCTTTAAATTTGAAAAAGGCGAACTGATCCTGAAAGACAAAAAAAGTGTTCTGCCGATCATTTTGGATCAGATGATCAACAAAGTTCTGGCAAAACAAAACAGAGAGTTCAAAGTAAAATTGATTGATCAGCTCATGGAATATGTCAGCGGCAATTTACAGAAAGAAGAATTGTATCATGTTGTTTTATATCATCTAGGCAAACGCCGTGCATTGTTTGACGGATATGGCGAAGATGAGATCAAGACAATCGAAGTCGATACATTACTCAATGGTCTTACCGACAGCATCAAAAAACAGCTGGAAGAAGTACCGAGCATGTTAGGAAAGATGTTTGATGAATTGAATATTACAATCAAAAATAAGATTTCAGAGATAAGAGGCGAAACAGATGAAAAATAAAATCAATGAAATAATGGGCATCTTGATTGCCATTGCTATTATGGCTTGCTGCCTTTTGGGCAGTATCTCGTTTCATGCCTTTAACCGCAATTATTTTGAAAGCGAATATCAAAGACTTAATACCGCAGCCAGCATTGGTATGAGTGATGAAGATTTGTTTGAAGCCACCGATGTTCTGCTGGATTATCTGCAGGATGAAAGAGATGATATTCAAGTAAATGCCAAAATTGTCGGTGTTGAAAGAGAAGTCTTCAATGAAAGAGAAACAGCTCACATGGTGGATGTCAAAAATCTATGGATCAATGTTCAGCGTGTTGTCGCTGTATTGGCAGCAATCGGTGTGATTGCAGCTATTTATCTGGCAAGCGAAGTCATCCGCAAAAAATGCGAATTCTCTGCTTTATTTAAACAGCTGAACAATGCTTTTAAACAAGTCAGCATTGCATTTGTCATCATTGCTGCTTTTCTGATCGGCTATGCCTTGATTGATTTTACTTCTTTCTGGACAGCCTTTCATGAACTATTCTTTACCAATGATTTGTGGCTGCTCAATCCGGCAACTTCTATTATGATCAATATGTTCCCGGAATCATTTTTTGCAGGCATGGTCTTCCGTATAGCTATTACATTTGTTTTGAGCTATGGCTGCATTGTTGCCTTGACACACTTTATTTATAAGAAATCAATGAAGAAGCAAAGGCTATCATCCATTTCCTTTGAATAAGTGTATAAATATGCACATTTTCTCTAATGTAACTATCACCTTTGTATCGTCAGAAAAGTAAAAAATCACGGGAAAAGGAAACGACTGACCCGTGATTTTATTTTTACAAAGCCTTGTCAAGGAAAACTGTCAGATAAAAGCAGTGCTGTCAATCAATTGGACGACAATGAA
The DNA here is from genome assembly GCA_944324265.1 of uncultured Traorella sp. Classification (GTDB taxonomy): domain Bacteria; phylum Bacillota_I; class Bacilli_A; order Erysipelotrichales; family Erysipelotrichaceae; genus Traorella. Next base: position 19,730 of record CALUVS010000016.1, on the reverse strand, counting down.
GCTGAATGTACAGATACACATCGTTTTGTCTATGGCATAATTGCATGGAGTCAGGAATATTTTGGAAAACCAAAAGAAACCTCACATAATATCCACAGCAGTATATAGTTGATGTCACTTTTTAATTGTTCTGGTGTTTTCATCATAATATCTCCATATATTCTTGGACTTTCTCTTCAATGTGAAATTTTTTGGCATATTCCATCAATCGAATATTATCACGTTCTTTAGAAGCAAAATAGCTTTTCACTGCTTGTGTAAAAATTTGCGGATCAGTCTTTTTACGGTTCCGTATCATATCACAGATACAACGTTCTTTATCATAGACCATGATTTTTCCGCCTTGCGGTGAGATTAGCTCCATTATTCCGATGCTCCATAAAGATGGCTTGATTCGGTGAAATTCTACATGAAATAATTCTTCTTTTAGATAAAATACATTATAGGTTTTTGGTACTGTCATGGAAATCATCTGCGAAAAAGCGATCGGACAGACCATGAAAATATAATGCGGTTCCATAAGAGAAAATTCCTTTTTTACATCTGCTCTGCAGCAATACAAATTCGTCATTCATACTGTCTGCAAAAGAATAGATTCCCCGGCTTTCACGAATCAAGATGCCTTCATCTAAATATTTTTTGAGCTGTTCTCGGCGGATCCCTGCGTTGGTTACGTCCTTTGTATATAGATAGCCATTTTCTCTGACGAGTTTTTTTAAAGAATCTAAATCGGTCAATACCATCATTCCTCTTGTTTTAACTTGACACTATTATAACGCTTGGTATCAAGCTTGTACATATTGAGACGGTTTAATGATGCTTGATTTTTATGAATTTATACTTATTAAAGTTAAATCGAAGATTCTTTTTTGTCTTGTGTTCTTTTGGCTTCGACAGGATGAACGGTTTTGTATTTGGTTGAGAAAATTCATACTGTTGAACTATCAAATTCAATTTTCACTGATAATCAGTGAAGTTGTAGAGAAAGAACTGACTTTTGAGATGGGAGAAGAAAATTTTCAGGAATTTATGAATGAATATAATAGCTATAAACAGGGCTGAAAAAGCCGTTTTATTGAAATGAAAAGAGTCTGAAGCAAAAACTGCGGCAATAAGAAATGATTGTACTTTTGCCAAAAAAGTGGTAATATACGAAAAGGTTAGGAAGTGATGATATGAGAAGAGTTGTGTTAGCAAGTGAGTCTCCGCGCAGAAGAGAATTGATGATGCTGAGTGATATTCCGTTTATGACGGCCAATGGGCATATTGATGAAACTTTGGATCTGAGTGAAGGACTGGCCAAAGGCGTTGAAAAGCTTGCCTGTCAGAAAGCCCTGCATGCCATGCAGAGATATCCGCAGGAAATGATAATAGGTGCGGATACCGTTGTCTGTCTGGATGGTGAAATCTTAGGAAAACCAAAAGATAAAGAAGATGCGGCCAGAATGCTTCGCATGCTTTCAGGAAAAACACATGAAGTGGTAACCGGTGTTGCCATTATTTCTGAAAGTGTCAAAGAGGTCTTCAGTGAAATTACTCAAGTCACTTTCTTTGATCTTAGTGAGGAACAGATTCAGGAGTATCTGAAAAAAGGTGAATTTCATGATAAAGCAGGTGCTTATGGTATTCAGGGAAAAGGGGCATTGCTGGTAAAAGAAATTCAAGGTGATTTCTATAATGTAGTGGGTTTGCCGATAGCAGAACTGGTCAGAAGATTAACAAAATATATTGATCGATAAACTGTGTGCTTGAAACACAGTTTTTTAAAACTCAAGAATACTAAAAATATAGAGGGAAACTTTGCAAATTTCTTGTATTTGGAGTAAACTAGAAATGAGGAATTTATGGTTGAACAAAAACAGGGACTTTTGGATATAAATAAAATTAAGCAGGATGAGAATGCACGCAATGATTTCATAACGCAATATATGCCTTTTATTGCGTCTTTTTGTTCTGAAATCTGTCATCGTTATGTGGAATTCGGTGTAGATGATGAAATACAGATTGCAATGATGGCATTTAATGAAGCCATTGATCGCTTTGATCAGCGCGGTAATTTTCTGCTTTATTCCAAGGTAGTCATGAAAGCTCGCTTATTGGATTATTTTAAATCCAGTCAGTATCGGGAGAGAATGAATTCATACAGCTTGTATGACGAAGAAGAAAAAGAAATTAAGGAATTGCAGCAATCTGCCATTGAAAATTATGAAGAAAGCTATGAAAATTCGATTCGTGTAGCCGAAATCGAAGCTTTAAATGCGCAATTGTCCGAACATGGCATTACATTTGCGGATTTGGTGAAATGTTCACCGAAGCATGCTTTGATGCGTATGAGCGTGAATCGCTTAATTGAGGATATAATAAAAAATAAGGAATTGTGCGATAAAATTTTAAAGGATTATACATTACCATTAAAAGAAATTGAAAAAGTTTTCTTGTTACCTCGAAAAAAGATCGAATCATATCGTAAATATATAATAGCGGTAATTGTGATTTATCACTCAGATTTTGAATATCTGAAAGGTTATCTGCCGATCTATCGCTAGGAAAGGAGTGGAATGATGAGAAAAGGAATTATCATGGAAATTCATCATGACAAAGCCATTGTTATGAATGAACGCGGACAATTTGACGAAATCAAAGCCACTTCTGGTATGTATGTGGGAAGAGAAATTGAATATGGCGATCAATCAGCAATGAAGGTTGTAACAACTTTATGCTTGCTGTTGGTCATGATAGGCGGTATATTTGGTTTCAACTATCATGTGAACCAAACAACCCCTGTTTCGTATGTAGCTGTGGATATCAATCCGGGTGTGGAATTTACCTTGAATGTGTATGACCGCATCATCAGTGCTGCACCGACCAATGAAGATGGAAAATTGGTGCTGGCCGGTATTGATTATAAAGGAGAAGATATTGACACAGCTGTTGAAAGCTTTGTGAATGAGGCCACTCAGCTTGGCTTTATCGATCAGGAAAAAAGTGACAATGCTGTGCTGATCACAGTTGTCAATGATGATGATGCCAAGGCAGCAATACTGCAGGATGTACTGGTTGCTAAGGTCAATGATTTCTTTATTGAGGAACAGATCTTGGGCATTGTATTGACAGAAGAGAGCAATATGGTCATGAAAAATGAAGCCAGCTCTCATGGCCTTTCTGCCGGCAAGTATCGTTTGGTGCAGCAGGCAGTGAAGGAAGATGAAAATCTGACAGCTGAAGAAGCCAGTCAGATGCCGGTCAAGGAATTGAACAAGATCATCAACAGCAGCAATACTGAACAAACACAGAGTGATGAGCTTTTGGAAACAAAGCAGAATGTGTTGGATAGTGTCGCACAGATGCGCCAGACAAGAGAAGTCAGCGAAGAACCTTTGGAAGCTGCGGCTTTCGGCGGTGTATTGGCAGAATACCAAAGCCAAGTAGATGAAGAAACCAAACAGAAAATCTGGAATGAGGTAACTTCGACAGAACCAAAAGATTGTGTGGATCTGGAAACTGGCGAAGCCATTGCCTGTCCGAAGGATAAAGATATCTGTGTCAACGAAGAAGGCCAGAAATTTGTCTGTCCGGCAGATAAAGATATCTGCGTCAATGAAGACGGTACAAAATCTGTTTGTCCGGCGGATCAGGAGATTTGTGTGAATGAAGACGGAACGAAGTCTGTCTGTCCGACAGATAAAGATATCTGCGTCAATGAAGATGGTACAAAATTCGTTTGTCCGGCAGATCAGGATATTTGTGTGGATGAAGCCACCGGCAATAAGTTTGTTTGCCCGGCTGATAAGAAAATCTGCACGGATGAAGAAAGCGGCATTAAGTTTGTCTGTCCGATTCAAAATGAAGAAGTAACGGAAGAAACAGGCAATGAAACAAATACATCTGATAAATCCAGAACAACAGAACAGCCAGAAGAGGCAGAAACAAGTGAAAATTCAGATAAAAATGCGGAGGAAGAAACAAATTCTTAAAAAAATTTGTTTCTACCCCCAAAAATGAATTTTGGAATTCGTATTCTTATAATGAAGGTGATAAGGGCACCTTTCAAACTCAGATGTTCAGTTGGGGAAGGCTGGATGTTAAGAGGAAGAGAAAAATGGTTATTCTATGAAAGAAACAGTGAAAACCACTGTTTTTTTCATTTTTTCAAGCATGTCAAATTTGATTGAACCTTTTCTAAGATATGCCGACGTGTTATAATAATGAAGCGAAAGGAGTTTTTTATGATTAATTACTTGAATCTTACAACTTTGCTGGAATTGCTTCGTGCAGTTGTGGATATCATCTGTACTTGGGTAGTTCTGTATTTTATATTAAAGATCGTACGTAATAATTCACGAACGATTCAAATTTTCAAGGGTATTATTGTTATTATCCTGATTCAAGCAATCGCCAATATCTTTAATCTGGAAACAATTGGTTTGTTGGCAGGTTTGTTTATTCAATGGGGACCTTTGGCGCTGATCATTTTGTTCTCGCCGGAAATCCGCGGTATGCTTGAAAAGATTGGGAAAACAAATCTGTTTTCAAGAATCAGTACATTAACTGTAAATGAACGTGAAAAATTAGTAGATGAATTGGTCAAAGCAGCAGCTGAATTGTCAAAGACTCAGACAGGAGCTTTAATTTCTTTGGAACAAAGTCATTCTTTGAGTGACTTTATCAAGACAGGTACAAAAATGAATTCTATTGTGACCAGTGAGCTTTTATGTTCTATCTTTGTGCCTGGAACTCCATTGCATGATGGGGCTGTGATTATTCAGGGGGATCAGATTGCCTGTGCTTCTGCTTATTTTCCGCCGACAACATTTGATTTCCCATCTTCTTACGGGGCAAGACATCGTGCCGCTATCGGTATTTCTGAAATCACGGACTCGATTTCCATTGTTGTCAGTGAAGAAACCGGAACAATCAGTGTGGCAGAAGGCGGACGTCTGCAGGTCATGACACCGGAAGGACTGCGCAATTATCTGATGAAAGTTATCTGCCAGACAGAAAATGTTGTGGAAGGAAATAAACAAGTTGAAAAAACAAATTTGGATGAAGTTGAATTTGAACAGGGGAAAGAAAGTGAAAAACACAAAGGTCCTCGTATTACAGCTCATTTGATGAAAAAATCTGTAAAGAAGTACAGCAAGCATAAGGTCGATCCGACTGAAATGGAAACCTTGAATGAAAAGGTCATTGAAAAAGAAAAGACTGCACCGACCAAAAGAAAACGAAGAACGACTAAGAAAGAAACTGCCGAGCAAGAAACTGTGAAAGAAACTCCTGCAGAAACAGCGGAATTAAGCAGTGACGGCAAATTGGATGCTATTATCGGAACATTTCATGATGAACCATCTGAAGTCGCTGAAGAGATCGTATTTGTAGAAGACAAGAAGGGAAGTGAAGAGTAATGGCAAAAAGAAAAGATTCCCAGAAAAAAGTTGATGAAAATAAGGTTGAGTTAGCGAAGACCATTGCCGAACAAAGCAAAAAGATTGCTAAATCTTATGCGACCATTGAATCAACCATCTTAAAAGCTTTCCGCTGGTTTTCCGGCTGGTTTGATAAATTGCTTTTTAATCAGCGATATGCCAGTGTTGTGACATTGCTGATGGCAATCGTATTGTATATTGCTGTTAACTCTGTCAATAGTTTGTCTATTATGAATGCGGCCAGCAGTGCCAAGACTTTTGAGGATCTTCCTTTGACGACAGAAGTCAATACTTCTGTCTATGAGGTCAGCGGGCTGCCGGAAACAGTTACTTTGAATATTATCGGAGATGCCAGTGAAATTACATTGGCCAGTGCTGAAAATCAGCAGGTAGTAGCTGATCTGACAGGCTTGGGAGAAGGAATTCATCAGGTGGAATTAAAAGCAGTAGGCTTATCCAGCCGTGTGCGTTCTGTCATTGAACCAAGTACTGTTACCGTAACAATTTCCAAGAAGATTTCAAGAGAATTTACGATTGGTTATGATTTCATTAATACAAATCGAATGGATCAGATCAATTCATTGGGAATTCCTGAATTTGAAACAGACAGTGTGATCGTACGTGCTTCTGAACAGACTTTGAATTCCATTGCTTCTGTAAAGGCACTCATCGATGTAACAAATGTAGAAGGAGATTTCACGATTGAGGCACCTTTGGCTGCTTATAACCAACAAGGGGATCGCATCAATGTGGATATCGTGCCTGAACGTGTTGTTGTTACAGTCGGAGTTACTCAGCCAAGCAAGGATGTACCGATCAATGTCATTCCGTATGAAACGATTCCGAATAATCGAGCCATTGCTTCTTATTCGATTGATCATTCGGCTGTGACGATCTGGGGTTCACAGGAAGTGCTGGATCAGATCAATTCGATTGATGTCCGTATTCCGGTCGGAAGATTTACGCAGGATGTCAATACGGTAGTTATGCCGATCAATCTGCCAAGCGGTGTCCGCAAAGCAAGTGTACAGAGCGTTTCAATTACGATGACATTGGGAGATATGGAAGAAAAGACTATTGAAGATGTCTTGATTTCTTATCGCAACAATACAAATGAATATCGAATTACAATTGATGAATCAGAATTGAATAACATTGATGTCTTAGTGCAGGGAGCTGCCGAAATGCTGGAAGAAGAGGATGGAAGCGGTATTTCCGTTTATATTGATTTAACTGAAATTCCGGAAGGAAGCAGCGGTACGATTGATATGCCATTGCATGTCGAAGGTCCAAATCCAATGCTTCAGTACAGCATTGACCGTGCAACTGTGAAGATCAATGTCACAAGGTAGGCAATTATGGGAAAATATTTTGGAACAGACGGTTATCGCGGACGTGCAAACGATACCTTATGTCTGGATAAAGCAATCCGTATAGGAGCCTTTCTTGGCCATTATTTCGGTCAGGAAAGACATGCACGAATTTTGATTGGCAAGGATACACGTCTGTCCAGTTCCATGTTTGAAATGGGACTGGCAGCCGGTGCCACATCGACAGGAGCTTCTGTCTATCTGCTGGGGGTCTGTCCGACACCAAGTGTCAGCTTCTTGATTCAGGAAGAAAACTTTGACTGCGGTATCATGGTCAGTGCTTCTCATAACCCTTACTATGACAATGGCATCAAGCTGTTCAATGGCGAAGGAAAGAAAATGGATGCGGAAGTTGAAGAAGCGATTGAAGCTTATTTGGACAGTGAAGAAGAAATTCCGGCCGTGCTGGATGATAAGATCGGACGCATGATTCCGTTTGAGGATGGCCTGCAGCTGTATATTTCATGGCTGAAACAGGTCAATCCGATTGATTTAAGCGGTATGAAGATTGCTTTGGATCTGGCGAACGGCAGTGCCACAAGCACCGCTGTGGAGTGCTTAAGTGAATTAGGCGCTACTGTAGAAGTGCTTCACGGTGAACCAAATGGAGTCAATATCAATTTAAAATGCGGCTCTACTCATCCGGAAAGGCTGCAGGATTTAATGAGAGAGGGCGTTTATCATGTGGGCTTTGCCTTTGATGGGGATGCCGATCGTCTGATTGCCGTTGATGAAGAAGGAAATTTGATCAATGGTGATTATATTCTTCATATTCTCGGCAAATACATGAAAGAAAAAAATACATTGAAAGACAATGTTGTCGTGACAACCGTCATGGCCAATTTAGGTCTATATAAAGCGTTTGAAGCCAATGGCATTCAAAGTGTTCAGACTGCTGTCGGCGATAAATATGTTTTTGAAAGCATGGAAGCCAATGACTACAAGATCGGCGGTGAACAAAGCGGTCATATTATTTTTAAAGACTATCAGAATACCGGTGACGGCTTATTTACAGCATTGCAGCTGTGCCGTGTCATGGTTGAAAAGCAGATGTCTTTGAAACAATTGGGCGAAGATCTTTATATTTATCCGCAGCTTCTTATCAATGTACGCGTCAATGATAAGGAAACAGTGCTTCATGATGCAGAAGTACTTCAGGTCATTGAAGAAGTCAAAAATGAGCTGGGGGATGAAGGCCGTATCTTGGTTCGTCCAAGCGGAACAGAACCATTGCTTCGTGTCATGGTTGAAGCCAAAAGCGATGAACTTTGTGAGAAATATGTTAACAGAGTCGTAAATTTTGTAAAATCAAAAGGACTTTAAATCAAGTCCTTTTATTTTTATTCAAACATGTTACAATAGATGTTGTGATAGAGGTGATCTCATGAAAAAAGTAATATGTGTAGTAGAAGATGAAAAAGATTTAAATGAATTAGTCAAACGTTATCTTGAAAAGGAAGGATATGAAGTTCGTTCTTATTATACTTATGAACAGGCGAGCATGCATACAGTGGATGACGATGTTCACTTATGGATCTTGGATATCATGCTGGATGATAAGAGCGGTTTTGATTTGATTGAAGAAATTCGTCTGCAGGGCCGAGATGTTCCGGTCATCTTCATGTCTGCCCGTGACAAAGAATTTGACCGTATCATTGGACTTGAAAAAGGCAGTGATGATTACATTACAAAGCCATTCTCACCAAAAGAGCTTGTGCTGCGCGTCAATAATGTCATCAAGCGTACTTATAAGACAGAAAATACACACATTCAGATTGATTCCTATGAATTGGATGAAGAACAGCGCAAGGTATTTGACAATGATCAGGAAATTGATCTGACTACCAAAGAATTTGATTTATTAATGATGTTTATCCGCAATAAAGGCACGGCTTTTTCTCGTGAAAAAATACTGGAATTAGTATGGGAGGATAATTATTTTGGCAGTGACCGTGTCGTGGATGATACGCTGCGCCGTTTGAGAAAGAAACTGCCGAAACTGAATATACATACAATTTACGGTTATGGATATCGACTTGGATAGAATATGAGAAAAGTTAAGGAATGGGTGAAAAATCTTTCACTTTCTCAGCAGCTATTTGTTCTGATATTCGTATTTATCACATTCTTTGCTTCTTTCTTCTTTGTATTTCTGACCAGTCAGGTCGATGAATTTGTCGAAGAACAGATGTATATGGTCATTGACCGCAATCAGGAAATGATTGGCAGTCTTTATCGTTCCAATATGGATCCTCAGGATATCATGTCCTTTCAGAATCATGATACTTCTGTGATCTATAACGTATTTTATACAGAAGATGGCAATTATTCTATTGCCAGCGAGCAGTTCAATAATCTGCCGAAACTTTCTGATAATATTTCAATGAACATGTACAATCAGATCAATCAGAATATCAAAGTTGATCATTACAGTTATACAGAAGGCAATGTAACGGCTTATTATGCCATCAATATCTTAAGTGATGATTTTGCAGTAGTCACAGTTGTCACGAATGAATTCCGTTTGAATTATCGTGAAACCTTATTGGGAACAGTCGTCAATGTTACTGTGATGGTTGTAGGTTTATTCTTTATTGTATTGATGCTTTGGGTTGCTTATTTGATTCATCCATTGAATCAGATCCGAAATTATATTGAAAAAATACGTTTGGGAGAAAATGCAACATTGAATGTCAACCGCAATGATGAAATCGGCGAATTGGCAGATGCCATTGTTGAAATGCGGCAGGAATTGGAAAGACAGGAAAAGACTAAAGAAGAAATGATCCATAACATTTCTCATGATCTGAAGACACCGATTGCGACCATCAAGAGCTATGGAGAAAGCATCAAAGATGGGGTATATCCATACGGTACATTGGAAAAGAGTGTGGATGTCATCATCAACAATGCAGAAAGATTGGAAAAGAAAGTATATTCACTGCTTTATCTGAATCGTGTGGAATATTTGGTCAGCCAGAATACCGGTGAAAAAGAAACCAATATGAAACGTGTGATTGAAGAAGTACTGCAGGCGATGATTGCTTTGCGAAGTGATATTCAGGTAGAAACAGATCTGGAAGAAGTTTATTTCAAAGGTGCCAGTGAACCATGGCGCATTACAGTGGAAAATATCTTGGAAAATGCATATCGTTATGCTAAAGATAAGATCGTGATCTTGCTGGATGAAGATGAATTGACGATTTATAACAATGGACCTACGATTTCAGAAGATCGTCTGGAATCCTTGTTTAAGCCATTTGAAAAAGGCAAGGGCGGTCAGTTCGGTATTGGTTTATCCATTGTTTATAAGGTTACACAAGCCAATGGTTATACAATTACCGGTGAAAATACAACAGATGGAGTAATATTCAGAATTGCCAAAGGTCATTAGACTTTTGGCTTTTTTGTTTTAGAATCTGCGAAATCGACATACAATGCAGTGGGAGGAACAAAATGTTTATCAATTTCACTGTAGCAGGAGAGGGAAGAGATATGGTGCTGCTTCATGGATGGGGATGCAATGCCAATCTGATGAAACCTTCGGCAGAGCTTTTGTCGCAGTCCTATCGTGTATGGACATTGGATTTGTTTGGCTTTGGGAAAAGTGATGAAGCAGAAATTACTTGCTTTGAAGATTATATTGATGCATTGCATGCATTTATCAAAACAAATGACATCAAAGACCCTATCTTATTAGGACATTCTTTCGGCGGACGAGTGGCCTTATTTTATGCATTGAAATACCCTGTGACAGCTTTGGTATTGACTGCTTCGGCAGGACTGCGCAATCGGCTTTCATTGGAAAAAAGATTTCGTGTTTTTCTGCACAAGAAAAAAATACTGAAAAACAAAGGAAGCATTGATTATCAAAATGCCAATGAATACTTGAAAAAACTATTGGTCATGTCAGTCAATGCCGATATTTACAATCATTTAAAAGAAATTACCATTCCGGTATGTTTGATCTGGGGAGAGAAAGACCAGCAGACACCTTTGTGGATGGGCAAATTAATGGAAAAGCAATTGCCCAATGCACAGCTGTTTATCTTCAAAAATGAAGATCATTTTGCTTATTACCATGAAACAGAGCGTTTTGTTTATTTGGTATTGGCGTATCTTTTGGGAGTCGATGTATGATTCTTTTTTATGTGGTCAATCAGCTGTTTCTGAATTTATTTGATGCTTCTGTCTACCAGCAAAACCGATACCAAAAAGATCGTTATATGGAGTTTTTCACTTCAAAGAAACTCGGTTATGCCATTTTAACGGCTTTGGCTTATGCTAGTTATCGTTTCTTATGTGCTCCCTTGGCAGAATCATTGGAACTGATTTCAACACTTGTGTTAACTTATTTGATTTCTAAGCTCAATCAAAATGTGAAAGAACAATATCCCTTAAAATTTACCAAACGTATGATTCGTTTATTTGCATTGTCTTTTCTTCTGCATCTGATGATCATGCTTGCTTTGAACTTCTTTCCGAAGCTGATAGAAATCTTGATTCACAGCCTTTTGTTTGGTTTTCATTCCTATGCTTTTCTTGGATTGATTCAGCTTTCATTGCCTTTAGAAACCTATTTCCGCAAAAGAATTGTGCAGAAAGCAAAAACACGCCTGGAACAAATGGATTGTCTGAAGATCGGCATTACCGGCAGCTACGGCAAGACTAGTGTCAAAAATCTGATTCATGAGGTCTTGTCTCATCAATATAGCTGCTGCAGCACGCCTTTGTCGTATAATAACGAAATGGGAATTTCAAGGACCATCTTAGAAAATTTACAAAAGCATCATGAAGTGTTTTTATGTGAAATGGGTGCGGATCATCTTCATGAAATAGAAGATCTTGCTAAGATGATTCAGCCTTCCATCGGTATTGTCACTACAGTAGGACCGCAGCATTTATCCACATTTAAGACAATCGAAAATATCCTGCATGAAAAAATGCAGCTGATTCAGTCATTGCCTCAAGATGGCATTGGACTGATCAATGCAGACAATACGTTCATACGCGAATATCCCATTGATCCTTTGTGCAGAATAGTCAGTGTAGGCATTCATCATCAAGCGGATATTATGGCTTCTGACATACGATGCAATGCCAAAGGCAGTACTTTTCATGTGACAGCTTTTGGAGAAGAAATGGATTGTTCTATCAGTCTGTTAGGTGAACATAATATTCTCAATTGTTTATTTGCCATCGGTATAGCATTGATCTTAAAGATGGATCCTTTGATGATTCAGAATGCTTTGACTTTATGCAAACCGATTGCCCATCGTTTGGAATTGAAGCCTTTCTATGATGGCGTCTGCATTGATAACGCCTATAATTCCAATCCGGACAGTGCAGAAAAGGCACTGCAGGTATTAGCCATGATGCCCAATCGTCATCTATTGATCACACCGGGCTTCTTGGATCTGGGCGTTCATCATGACTATTATTGTCATGAATTTGCTCGCCAGATGATTGGGATCTGTGACATTGTCATCTTGGTGGGCCCTTGTGTAAGTATTCATGAAAGTCTTTTAGCTCATGGTTTTGATGAAAATGCTCTTTATCAGGTGGATACGATGCACAATGCTCTGCAGCTGGCAAGCGTATTGATGGAAAAAGATGATGTTGTTTTGATTGAAAATGATATTCCGCAATCTCTTTCACGTTCAGCGGGCTAACGCATAGATTAGTGCAGTGGAGGAATCTTATGAAATATCAATTGGCTTTAGTTTACGGAGGCTGTTCCGTAGAACACGAAGTATCTGTCTTAACAGCACTGCATATTGCAAAATATCTTCCGGAAGAATTTGATGTGATCCTTGTTTATTATGACAAGCATCAGCATTTCTATATTGGTGAATCTTTGAGTGATCCTGCTTTTTATCGGGAACTGGATTATACACATTTAAGTGAAGTTATCTTTGAATATAAAAACTTTCTGACGTATCTGAAGCCCAAAGCACTCTTTCGCAAAAGAATTCAGATTGACATTGTATTGCCGTTAGTTCATGGTACCAGCGGAGAAGACGGCACCCTGCAGGGACTTTTTGAAACGATGCAGCTGCCTTATTGTCAATCTTCCCTTGCCAGCTGTGCGATGGGCATGGACAAAGAAATTACGAAAAAATGGCTGCGTGCCCATGAATTGCCGACAGTGGAAGAACGCATCTTTTATCGGGAAGATGTCGCAAGTGATATTGATAAATTGGAAGAATGTGATCTGCCTTTTCCATGGATCTTAAAGCCGGCACACGGCGGCAGTTCAATCGGTATTCAATGTGCGGATGCAGATGAAAATCTCATACGAAAAGCATTGGAATGCTTTGCCTTTGATCAAAAGCTTTTGATTGAGACAAAACTGAAGGATCATCGGGAATTCAATATTGCGGTATTGGGGGATCGAGACAATCAGATTGCCTCTCATATCGAAGAAGTCTTCAAAAGTGAAGAGATTCTTTCTTATCAAGACAAATATGGCGGAAGCAGAGTCAAAAATGCACCTCAAGCATCAGCGCATCTGCCGGCAGATATTTCAATTGAATTAAAAGAAGAGATGACGGCGCTTGCGATACAGGCTTTCAAGGCATTTGACTGCAGCGGAGTTGTGCGCATTGACTTTTTTCTTCATGAAGGAAAGCTGTATATCAATGAATTGAATCTGATTCCAGGCTCTCTATCTTTATATTTATTTGAAGGTTTGATTGAGAAAAAAGAGATATTAAGTACGATCCTGTTATTAGGATTTAAGAAATATCGCTTGAAAATGCGTGAGATTCGGCGCATTGAATCACCCTTATTGAAACAAGATCTTTCATTGAATATGTTAAAAAAATGAAATCAGGAAAACTGGTTTCTTTTTTACTTGTGAATGCATGATTTTCGGGGTAAAATATAGTTCGGGAAAGGAGTGGTATTATGAACGAAAAAGAAAAAGAAGCATTATTGGTCACCCTCAAAGAATGCATTCAGAATAAAGATGTCGCAAAGCTGAGAGAGTTATTTGATGAATATAATGTTGTAGACATGAGTGAACTTGTTTCTGAATTGGATGTTGCAGAGACATTATTCATATTTAAAACATTAAAAAAGGATGTGTCATCAAGTATATTTTCTTACTTGTCACATGAAAAGCAGCAGGATCTGATTGCCCATTTTACCGGACCGCAGATCAAGGATATACTGGATAATCTGTATTCTGATGATATTATTGATTTTATGGGGGAAATGCCTGCCAATATCGTCAATCACATTTTAAAAAATGCCAGTGCTCAGCAGCGCTTAGAAATCAATAAGCTATTAAGCTATGATGAAAACACTTGCGGTTCCATTATGTCTATTGACTATGTCAAGATCAAGGAGAATGATACTATTCCTGAGGCCATTGAAAGAGTGCGTAACCAGGGGAGAACGGCAGAAACAATTTCTTACTGTTATATAACGGATACAAAAAAGAAACTGAAGGGATATATTTCATTTAAGGAATTGCTTTTTGCAAAAGAGGATGATGTAGTCGGCGATATTATGGACACCGACTTGATTTTTGTGAAAACCAGTGATGATCAGGAAGAAGCAGCCCGTCTGATTCAGAAATATGACTTGACGGCAATTCCGGTTGTCAATGATGAAGAATGTTTGGTTGGAATTATTACGGTTGATGATATCATCGATGTCATTCATGAAGAAGCAACCGAAGATATCCAGAAAATGAATGCGATTTCTCCATTGGAAGATACTTATCTGCATACCGGTGTCTGGGATATGTTCAAATCACGTATAGTTTGGCTGCTGATCTTGATGATTTCAGCTACTTTCACCGGACAGATCTTAGCTTATTATGAAGGTGTGCTGGCCGAATATACAACACTGACTGTCTTTATTCCGATGCTGATGGATACAGCCGGAAATGCCGGTAACCAATCTTCTACCATGGTCATTCGTGCTTTGGCGATGAAAGAACTCTCACCAAAAGATTTCCTGAAGGTTTGGTGGAAAGAAACTCGTGTTGCATTGCTGTGCGGGATCATCATGGGAGTGGTCAACTTCCTGCGTGTGATAATCTTCATGAATCAAGTAGATATCATGACTTCCTTTGTCATTTCATTGACTGTCTTTGTCACAGTAATTTTGGCAAAGCTTGTAGGTTCTACATTGCCGATCTTAGCCACCTTGTTAAAACAAGACCCAGCTGTTATGGCCGGACCATTGATCACTACTTTGGTCGATGCCATGGCACTGATCACTTATTTCTTCTTAGTACAGAAATTACTGCTTCCGTTTTATGTAGGTTAAATAGAAAAAATACCTGTCCAGAAACATTGCTTTCAGACAGGTTTTTTATTGTATGAATTGATAAGAAGCAATGCGCTTCATTTTCTCTGCACTGAGTTCTTCCTGATCCCAATATTTTGCTAATACATCAGCATTCTTAATGATTTCATCTGCTTTGCTATGAATATGATCTTTATCAGAATGATGCCGAATCATCTGATGAATGAAAAGACATTCTTCTTCACTGAACCGATCCGTCTTCTTCAACAATTCATAAGCGATATCAGCTCCCTTATGCGCATGATCAAAAACCGGCTGATAATTGGCACAATCATGCATATAGGCTGCAATCAGAATACAGTCATTATCCAAGTTTTCTTGCTTTAAAATAGCTTTGGCAGCCTTCAGTGTCAATTGGGCATGATGATAAGCCAAGTGCCGATTTTGTTCATTTTTGATTTGATCAAATATAAGATTTGTATGATAAATCATGAGTGCTAAACGTTCCATATTCTAAGTATAGCATACTCATGGAAATAATTGCGGAAGATGTGTTATAATGACTGTGTATGACAAGGAGGAACAAATATGTCAACACCACACAATCAAGCTGAAAAGGGACAAATCGCTAAAACTGTCCTCATGCCAGGCGATCCTTTGCGTGCAAAATACATTGCCGAAACATTCTTAGAAAATCCAGTGCAATTCAATACGGTACGCAATATGTTTGGCTATACAGGTACATACAATGGAAAACCTGTATCTGTGATGGGCAGCGGTATGGGAATGCCTTCAATTGGTATTTATTCTTATGAGTTATTTAAAATGTATGATGTCGACAATATCATTCGTATCGGATCTGCCGGTGCTTACTGTGAAGATTTAAATTTGTTCGATACAATTATTGCCGACAGCAGCTGGAGTGAATCTACTTATGCAAAGGTTCAGGGAGGCTATGAAGATGATGTCACTTATCCAAGTGAAGAATTGAATGCGAAACTGATCAAAGCTGCAAATGATCTGGGGATTCCTTATCGTTTGGGACGTATTCACTCAAGTGATGCTTTCTATCATGAAGATAATGTACCAGGTCTGGAATTGTTCCGTGATGAAAAAGGCTGCTTATGTGCTGAAATGGAAAGCTTTGCCTTATTCCACAATGCTAAGATCTGCGGCAAAAATGCTGCTTGCTTAGTAACAATTTCTGACTCTTTGGTAAAAGAAGGAATTACAACTCCTGAAGAAAGAGAAAGAAGTTTTACTGATATGATGAAAATTGCTTTAACTGCCGCTACAGCAGAATAATGTTCAAAGGACTTGTAGCACTTATACTGACATTGGGCTGTGCATTCGGCTATGGACAGGTAAATGAATGCCATCATCTGCATGCCGATCATCCATTTTATGTCGATGAAGACAATGACGGCAGATGTGATAACTGTACACAGCTTCACCAGTGCAGTCAGTATATTGATGAAAATAATGATGGACAATGTGATCATTGCCTGAATGATCATGAATGCAGCTATTTCATTGATGAAGACAACGATGGTCAATGTGATCACTGCATCTCTGCCCAGCAAGGCGGCTGTCATGGGCATCAGGGAAGACATTATCGCAGACATCATTCATAAAAAAACAAACAGTTCATTTCGTGTGAACTGTTTTTCTATGCTATACTGTTAATATGATCAAAGATATAGTGAAAGATGAATTTTTCTTATCCATGCCTTCTCTAGAAGCAACTGATGCAGACAAAGAATGTGCCATTGATTTGGCGGATACCTTGAATGCACATGCTTTGGAATGCGTAGGACTTGCCGCTAACATGATCGGCATACGCAAAAACATTATTGTGATTCGCTGTGAAGATGAATCAGTTTTAGTCATGTTCAATCCAGAAATAATCAAAAAAGAAAATCGCTATGAAACAGAAGAAGGCTGTTTATCTTTAAAAGGAACAAGAAAAACAATTCGATATCAAAAAATAAAAGTCGCTTATCAAGACATACATTGGAAAAAGAAAATCAAAACATTCATTGGATTTGAAGCACAGATCATCCAGCATGAAATTGATCACTGTCAGGGAATTCTCATTTAATTATTTTCTGCGTGTTTTATGGCGGTTGAAATAATAGGCTTCATAAAGCCACATCATCAATTCTTCATCGATATCTTCCTCTTTTGAAACGATAACATGATGAGTCCAGCGATTGCGATAGGGCTCACTTTTCTGCCAGATTCGTTTTGAATCCAGCATAAATTCCAACCCAAAAGTGACAATGATTGAATGCGGAGGAATTTCTTTCAGTTTGCGCACAGGCAAAGAAACACAGGCAAACAGATACTTGCTGATAAAAGAGATTTGTGTTTTGCTGACTTTGATATGAACATCTTCCCACTGCATCAGTTTTTCTTCTAAAATACGATAATATTTTTCTTCAATGACATGATCATCAAAAAACAAAGCTGTCTCAAATTCCTTTTCCATAGGTTTCTCCTTGATATTAGCAAAAAACTATTATGACTTTTCTATCTTTAGAATTTTCTTATCTTTTAGGTATTCAAAAAATCTGAATCAGAGTGCATTCTTTACTTTGCTTCCTTCTTCAATACGATTTTATATTTATGCCGCAGTGAATTTAAAGCAGAATCATTATATCCAATAATACCATCTTTTTGTAATCTGCCTAAAACAATTCCTGGATCACGCTGAATTTCTTTAGCAAACAATTGAATTGATTTTTTTGTATATATTCCATTTGCCAAAAACTCTTGATATTTTTCTGCTGGAATCAAGCTATCTCTGGCATAAGCGTTGGCAGCTTCTTCACATTTTCCTGTTTCTTTTTCAAAGGAAATATTACTATAATCACCATTTATAATATGACCTATTTCATGAAATAAGGTAAACCAAAATGTATCTGAATTCAGTCTTCTGTCATTTACCATCAGCATCATACTTTCCCTTACTTTTTTTACTGCGCCATTTGTTTTAGAACCCTGAATGTTCGGTAATATGATGAAAATAACACCTGCTTCTAAAAATGCGCTATAAATCAATGAATAAAATTCTTCATGATTTTCTGTTAATGTTAATGCATAATTGACTGCTTTTTCAAATTTGTGCTTATCAAATTTAGGGGCTTGTATTTTTAATGCTTTATTTATAGCTATTTGTACCATTATATTTGATTTGATCAGTTGACTATCATTGATATCTTCTTCGGTTCTTCTATAATTAACAGTGATGTCTCTTTTTTTTCAAAAGAGTGAGTGATGAAATTCCAAGAAATTTTCTTACTTCTTTTATTTGTTCATTTATTTTCTTCGGTAGATCAGGTAATCCATAATAATCTTTAAAATAACTATAGTTTAAATAAGAATAAATTTGTCGCTCTTCTTCAGCGTCCTTTTCAGATTTAAATTCAGCTATTAAAGTATCATATTCGTTTTGTAAATTTAACCAATAATTGACACTTGTACCCAACATTTTTGAAAGTTTTATTGCGATATCAATAGATAAACGTTGTTCACCTCTAATCAGCAGACTAAGATTTTTTGGCGTTGTATCGAGCCGATGGGCAAAGTCCTGTTGAGTAAGTCCGCTCTCATCAATAATTTCTTTAATATAATATCCAGGATGGAAAGCAATTTTATTTTGATATTCAATATAATTACTCATAATGTTTACTTACCTCCTTAATTTCTGCAATTTCATCAATATGACATGGCACAAAAGGTTCTTTTCTGCTTTTTACGTCTATAGCAAAATAACCTTCTAGATTCTTTCCATCTTTATTTGTAAGTTTATGAAAATGATGTGTCTTTAAAGCAATTATATCCTTAATATTTTTAGCTTGTTTGATTGAATTGATTCTTGAAAATAAACTAATAGCTAAGTTATTATCTCCAACGAAAAATTTCTTAGCTTCTATTAAATCCGTACAGTATGATTGAACTTTTGCAGATGCATATATTATTTCCACAATTATCCTCTTGCATAGTATATAATTACCTATCGGGTAATTTAATTTTAAACTGAATAGAATCGTATGTCAATGAATATAAACTTTTTAAATTTGAGATATTCATTTTGTTACTTTTTTGCATATCGCAGCATTTAAGAAGAGAATTGAGAGGTATTTTTGGCAAAAAGGTAGACATGAGCAATTGGAAATTAGAATGATAATCAATAACTATTTTTAAGTAAGAATATAAATAAAGGTTATAATTACTATCGATGAATAGATTTTCATTGAAATAAAAACAAATATATGATTAAATAGAAATGTATTAAAAGGTATATGATTTTACATATGGTAATTTATGTGTAAAAAAGGGTGATTTTGAAGCAAAACCACCTAGTTTTTCCTATTTTATAAAGGTATACTTTTATAGATAGTATAAATCATTTCCTTTTAACTACATCTCACTGACAATGAGGGAAAGGAAAAAATATGAAAAGATTAATGAGTTTAGGTGTTTCCTTAGCTTTATTGGCCTCTCATGTTTCACCAGTATTGGCAGCTAACGAAGGCTGGCAAGAAAGTAACGGAACATGGCGCTATGTCAAAGCGGATGGCTCTTTAGCTACAGGATGGCTGAAGGACGGCTATAGCTGGTACTTCATGAATGATGAGGGTGTGATGACAACTTCTACTTGGGTAGGAAG
>CALUVS010000015.1 GCA_944324265.1 uncultured Traorella sp. | reverse complement strand
AATATTTTATCAAATATAAGAGCGGAGAGATATCCCTGTTTTAAGTTTTATTTATGACGCATTGCGTCATTTTTTTATGAGCTTTAATGCCCTTTTTGTTTATCCTTAAATCAGCTATAATGAAAGAGGTGATATTAATGAAAAAGGGAATGATTTTATTGCTGTGTCTGCTTGTCGGATGCAGTGCACAGACAGAAGAAATGCCGGCAGAAGAAAAACTGGAAATATCAGAAATCTTTCATAAAGAAGGACAATTGCAGGATATGTATTATACCAATCTCTTAGAAAATCGATTGGCAAATGTATTGAAAGAAGAATGGCAGTCACTTCATATTGTTATGGATAAGGAAGATGACAGTGCTGCTTATGACTTTATTATTGATGAGAGTGATAAAATCAATGAAATTAAACAAATATTAAGCAATACAATACTGACAGAAGAAAAAGAAATTGAAGCAGACAATCGTATGGCTATTGAAATATCTTTTTCAGATAAAGAGCCAATCATCTTAAAATGTACCGATGAAGGATTATTTTATACAGAAAAAGAATATTTAGCTTTTCAAGAACCGCTTTCCTTGTATGAAAAACTTTCTTCTTATCAGGAAAATGCACAAGAAGTCATAGCTTTGAATTTCAATGAAACAACATCGAATTTTCAAAGCTGGGCAGATACAATAGAAAGCATTGAACCAAATGAAGAAATTCCGGAAACAGACAATGAAAACAGGATCAATATTTTTCCTTCAGAGGCAGATGATGAATGGCAAAAGGTACTGCGTTTGATTTTCTACATCGAAGAAGATTTCAGTGATTATCATGAAATAACGCAGTGGCGTGAATTAACGGCGGGATTAGCTGTATTATGCAGAGAAAAAGGTTATGAAGTTTATGCAGGAACGATCGGTCCTTATCATGATAAAAGTGAAATTGCTTTTCAGGATGTCGGCGGTATACATCCGATTGCCTCTACATTAGTCAATGAGTATTTGACAGAATGCAAGGGAAAAGAAATATTGGGTGAAGATTTTGTATTTCCTGAAATGGAAAGCGGCGTTTTGAAGGATGGGATTCTTTTTGGTGCCAATTACAATCAAGATCAAAAACTGATTGAGATCATTGAACCTTATGAGGTCATGTTTCCCCAAGCAGAAAGTGCACGAATCCTGCATCTCATCGAACATGACAACGTCAGAGAATATGATGTGCTCTTCTATATGCCGAGCTATGAAATGAGTGATACAGGAGCGGATTTTACTGTACGCTATATGAATGAAAACGGCGATGTCTTTGATCAGATTGAAGGCAATGAGGATCAATTCCGGCAGGCTCATGTCGTTCTGCAGGAAACAGAAACAGGTATTCAATTTGTTTCCTTTGAGACAATCCATGCTATTGTACCGGAAGAAGTCGAGGAAGAAATCGATAATGAAGAACCTGAACCAATAATAGATGAAGAGAATGAAGTGCAGGAAGAACAGGAAGGAAGTGAAGCCGCATGAGAAAGATTCTTTTATGTTTGCTTCTGATGCTTAGTGCTTGTTCCAGTGCACCGGAAAAAAAGCCTTTTGACATGGACGATCGTGATTTATATACACAGTTTGCCTCCTATCAGGCAATCGATCCGGTAAGCATTCAAGTAACTTATTTTGGCTATAACACCATTGGAATGCAAAGTGCTGATATTTTTCAGATTGATCAGAATACCGAAGAAGTGATGCAAGAGATTGCTTCGCTGACTCCAACCTATATGGTCGCCCGAACAGATTCAATGGTCACACGAATGATCCTGCAGTTTGAAGATGTTGAAGGGAATATTTGGGTCATGGAGGAATTATCGGATGGACAAGATCATTACATCGGGGTGAATGCCGGTTCATTTGTATTGGAAGTCGAAGAATCCATGTATGATGAAATTACACAGCTGGATCCAAAGGAATCCGCTGACGAATGGCAAGTATTGGCGGTGCATACGCCGAATAATTATACGGCAGGCAATCCGGTTGATAACAATTTAGCGGAACTTGTACAAGATGAAATGACGCAAAATGAAATGATGCAGGATCCACGCCTTTATATCAAAAACTATCATGATTATTCCATGGACTGGCCGCAATATCGTCAGGAATTGATGTCAGAAGGAATTATTGACGGCAGTATTCAGGAAGTGCCTTTTGAGGAAGCATCTTATTTAGGTGATCAAATGCATTACGATATGGAAACACAAACGATTGAAATGACACATCTGGACGGTATCTATATTGAACCGACGGTGATGAAGATTGCCGGCAAGACTACTTCAGAAAATCAGGTCATTGATTATTATCTGCGATATGATAGTTTGAATTATGAAAGTATGATGGAACGTCAAGAAGATATTTACAATATGATGGTTTGGCTGATCTATCACCCTCAAGATGCTTGCTTCATTCAGATTGAAAATCAAATGATCGATGGTCAGGTAGAAAGAATTGCCCGTGTCATTCAAGAAGAAAGTGATTTTTATGATCATGAAGTGAATCGTCAGGATTTTGTATCGGATGAAAATGGACGGGTTTCTTGGCAGATCGACAATAAGCAGGCATATATGTTCAATGAAAGAAGTATTGAAGATGATCAGCTCACTGTGATCGAGGAAAATGAGGAACTCATCAGCATCAGTGATCCGGATAGCTCAGATAAAGGATATCTGTTTGATAAAAGCAGCGGATTATCGATGAGCGATGAAATGATCATAGAACAATATTTTGACAATGATCCGCAGCAGGTCATCCATAAAGCTGAAAGTCAGTTGGGCATGAGTGTCTGTCAGTACAGTGATTATGAATCCAATAAAGATATTCCTGCCTGCTTTGAAGCGGAGTGGAGCCGAGAAGGATTGGATGCGAAAGAAAATCGTTTGGTGAATAGTTCCTTCCATCTGAATGAAGAAGGAAAACTTGTGCTGGATGTTTATGTCAAAGTCTATGGATTCCGTGACCATGCCGTCAGCCTAATTATGGAATAAAAAACGCTGAAATTAGCGAGAAAAAGGCGGTTTTGGGCAAGAAAAAAGCAGAATATAAAAAAAATGCATTTTTTGCCAAAAATATGCGAAAAAAATATTGACATAAATTGTTGGTGGGTGTTAAGATATACGAGCTAGCGTAAACTGTGACTCTGAAAATGAGTCACTGATTTATGGCAAAGTATGGCACACCCGGAAATGTGTGTTAGAAATGAAAGGAGGACACTCATGCCTACAATTAATCAATTAGTACGTAAAGGTCGTACAAATAAAGTATGGGCTTCAAAGTCACCAGCTTTAAATAGAGTTTACCACTCACTGAAACGTCGTCCTACTAACTTGACTTCACCACAAAAACGTGGAGTATGTACTCGTGTTGGTACAATGACACCTAAAAAACCAAACTCAGCACTTCGTAAATATGCACGTGTTCGTTTATCAAACGGAATGGAAGTTACAGCTTACATCCCAGGAATTGGACACAACTTGCAGGAACACAGCGTTGTGTTGATCCGTGGAGGACGTGTTAAGGATTTACCAGGGGTTCGTTACCACATTATTCGTGGAACATTGGACTGCGCCGGTGTTAACAACCGTAATCAGTCTCGTTCACTGTATGGTGCGAAAAAACCTAAAGCTAAGAAATAAGATCGTGAAAGGAGGAAATAAGTATGCCTAGAAAAGGACATATCGCTAAGCGTGATGTATTGGTAGACCCAATCTACAACTCTAAATTGATTACTCGTTTAATCAATAAAATCATGATCGATGGTAAAAGAGGAGTAGCTCAGACTATCCTTTACAACGCATTTAACATTATTGAAGTGAAAACTGGACGTCAGCCAATGGAAGTTTTCGAACAAGCATTGGAAAACGTTATGCCAGTATTGGAATTAAAAGTTCGCCGTGTTGGTGGAGCTAACTACCAGGTTCCAGTAGAAGTATCTCAGGAAAGAAGATTAACTCTTGGATTGAGATGGCTTGTTAACTACTCTCGTTTAAGAAACGAAAAGACAATGGAACAAAGATTAGCTGCAGAAATTATTGATGCTGCTAACGGAACTGGTGCTTCTGTTAAGAAGAAAGATGATACTCACAAGATGGCTGAAGCAAACAAAGCGTTTGCTCACTATCGTTGGTAAGAGGTGTAGACAATGGCACGTGAATATTCATTGGAACACACTCGTAATATCGGGATCATGGCTCACATCGATGCCGGTAAGACAACTACAACTGAACGTATCCTGTACTACACTGGGGTAAACCACAAAATTGGGGAAACACACGATGGTGCTTCTACAATGGACTGGATGGCTCAGGAACAGGAACGTGGTATTACGATTACTTCTGCAGCAACTACTGCTCACTGGGCAGGAAGCAAGAAACAGTTTGCGACTCACCGTATCAACATTATCGATACTCCAGGTCACGTAGACTTTACTGTTGAAGTAGAACGTTCATTACGTGTACTTGACGGTGCCGTAACTGTATTGGATGCTAAGGCTGGGGTTGAACCTCAGACTGAAACAGTATGGCGTCAGGCTTCTGCTTATGGTGTACCTCGTATTGTATTCGTCAACAAGATGGATGCAACTGGGGCAGACTTTGACATGAGCTGCAATACAATCAAAACTCGTTTGGATGCTAAGATGGCTGCTGTACAGCTGCCAATCGGTGCTGAATCTGATTTCAGCGGTATCATTGACTTGTTGGAAAGAAAAGCATATGACTTCGAAGGTGATTACGGCGTGAATATCGTTGAAATTCCAGTGCCAGAAAACCTGAAAGATAAAATGGAAGCAAAACGTCAGGAATTGATTGAAGCAGTAGCTGATTTCGATGATGACTTGATGATGATGGTACTTGAAGGTGAAGAACCTACAATTCCTCAAATCAAAGCTGCTATCCGTAAAGCCGTATTGACTGGTGAATTCTTCCCAGTATTCTGCGGTTCTGCTTATAAAAACAAAGGTGTTCAGTTAATGCTTGACGGTGTTGTTGAATACTTGCCTTCTCCAGTTGATATCCCTGCTATCGTAGGTACATTGGAAGATGGTACAGAAGTTGCTCGTCACGCAGATGACAACGAACCATTCTCAGCATTAGCATTCAAGATCATGACTGACCCATTCATCGGTAAGTTAACTTACTTCCGTGTTTACTCAGGTACATGCAAAGCAGGAAGCTATGTGCTGAACGCTACAAAAGGAAAACGTGAAAGATTCGGACGTATCGTACAGATGCATGCGAATTCTCGTAAAGAAATTGATCAGGTATATGCAGGTGACATCGCTGCCGGTGTTGGTCTGAAAGATACAACTACTGGGGACACATTGTGTGCTGAAGATGCTCACATCATCCTTGAATCAATGGTATTCCCTGAACCAGTTATTCAGATTTCAGTAGAACCTAAATCTAAAGGTGACCAGGATAAGATGACTTTAGGTCTTCAGAAACTTGCTGAAGAAGACCCTACATTCAAGACTTATACTGATCCAGAATCTGGTCAGACAATTATTGCCGGTGTTGGGGAACTTCACCTTGACATCATCGTTGACCGTTTAAGACGTGAATTTAAAGTAGAAGCTAACACAGGTGCTCCTCAGATTGCTTACCGTGAAACAATCCGTCAGGCTGCTGACTGTGAAGGTAAATACATTAAGCAATCAGGTGGTCGTGGTCAGTACGGTCACGTTTGGATCAGATTTGAACCAAATGAAGAAGGTGCTGGATTCGAATTTACAGATGCTACTGTCGGTGGATCTGTACCAAAAGAATACATCAAGGCTATCGCTGAAGGTACTGAAGCTGCATTGGCTAACGGTTTAATTGCCGGTTATCCAGTTATCGATATCAAAGCTACATTGTTTGATGGTTCTTACCACGATGTCGATTCAAGTGAAATGGCTTATAAGATCGCTGCTTCTATGGCATTAAGAGAAGCTGCTAAGAAATGTAAACCTGTTCTGCTTGAACCAATCATGTTAGTTGATGTAACTGCACCAACTGAATATGTAGGTTCAGTCATGGGAGATATCTCATCTCGCCGCGGGCAGATCAATGATCAGGAAGAAAGAGGAAATGCTACAATGGTTCGTGCATATATCCCACTTTCTGAAATGTTCGGTTATGTAACTGACTTACGTTCATTTACTCAGGGACGTGGTAACTACTCTATGAAGATGGACCACTACGCTGAAGTACCTAAGTCAATTGCAGAAAAAGTAGTTAAAAGCAATGGTTAATTAATATAAATGTTGCTTTTATAAAAGATTTGAATTAAAATAGATTTGGTAAATTAACATTAGGAGGAAATTACAATGGCAAAAGAAAAGTTTGACAGATCCAAAACGCATGTTAATATCGGTACAATCGGTCACGTTGACCACGGTAAAACTACATTAACTGCGGCTATTACAAGTGTTCTTTCAAAGAAAGGACAGGCTGAATTTAAAGCTTACGATGCAATCGACGGTGCACCTGAAGAAAAAGAACGTGGTATTACTATCAATACTGCACACGTTGAATACCAGACTGCAACTCGTCACTACGCTCACGTAGACTGCCCAGGTCACGCTGACTACGTTAAGAACATGATTACTGGTGCTGCTCAGATGGATGGTGCTATCCTGGTAGTAGCTGCTACAGATGGTCCTATGCCTCAGACTCGTGAACACATCCTGTTAGCTCGTCAGGTAGGTGTAGAAAAAATCGTTGTATTCTTAAACAAATGCGACCTTGTTGATGATGAAGAATTAATCGACTTAGTTGAAATGGAAGTTCGTGAATTATTAAGCGAATACGGATTCGACGGTGACAACGCTCCAGTTATCCGTGGTTCTGCTTACCAAGCATTACAGGGTGATCCAAAATGGACTCCAGCTATCGATGAATTAATGGATGCTGTTGACTCTTACATCCCTGAACCAGCTCGTGAAACTGACAAACCATTCTTAATGGCTGTAGAAGACGTATTTACAATCACTGGTCGTGGTACAGTTGCTACTGGACGTGTTGAACGTGGTATCTTGAAATTATCTGAAGAAGTTGAAATCGTTGGTATCAAAGATACTAAGAAAACAGTTGTTACAGGTATCGAAATGTTCCGTAAATTACTTGACTTCGCTGAAGCAGGTGACAACATCGGTGCATTGTTACGTGGTATCAACCGTGATGAAGTTCAGCGTGGACAGGTATTATGTAAACCAGGTTCAGTTAAACCACACAGCAAATTCAAAGCTCAGGTTTACGTATTGACTAAAGAAGAAGGTGGACGTCACACTCCATTCGTTTCTAACTACCGTCCTCAGTTCTACTTCCGTACAACTGACGTTACAGGTGTAATCAATCTGCCAGAAGGTGTAGAATTAGTTATGCCAGGTGACAACGTAGAAATGGAAGTTGAATTAATTCACCCAATCGCTGTTGAACAGGGTACTAAATTCACTATCCGTGAAGGTGGACGTACTGTAGGTGCAGGTAACGTTACTGCAATCGAAGGTTAATTAAATTTTCAACTCTAAAAGCGTATGACTTAGTCATACGCTTTTTCTTTAGGAATGTTTCTTAATGATTTCTTCTGCGATGACGCGCTTGCTGACACAGCGATCCATCGCTTGTTTTTCAATGCAGCGATGTGCCTGCGCTTCATCCATCAAGGATTGTTCCATCAATATTATTTTTGCCCGATTGACTAATTTGATTTCTGCCATCTTATCTTCCAATGAATGTGTTTTTTTCTCATGAAGTCGTTCTCTTTCTTTGACCACTTCCATCCAATCCAAAGCATGCATAAGAAATGAACGAGAAGTTGGCTTTGACAAAACAAAAATACCCTGTTCCATCACTTTATCAAAAACAGCTTCATATAATTCCGAACGAACCAGCAGCAATACAACGGCATGGCGTATCGTACTGGCATCAATAGCAAAGCGAATGCCTGCATCATCGGGCAAAGGAGAATTGATGATCACAAAATCAAAGGATTGTTCGCATACTGCCCTTTTGGCAGCACTGATATTTGATACAGTATAAATAGGGGAATATTTTTCTTCCGGCAAATATTCATATAAGGTCTGAATGAAGTTACCGGCAGCTGATACAACAAGAACACTGCTGATCCGTTCTTTCAAACTCATTCTGCTCCCCTCCTTTGATCATGAATTGCGATAAATATCTAAGATTGATGATGGAATATATTTTTTGATAAAATCACTCTCTGCAGCAGCCTTATAAGCTTCCTGATATGTACCCGGAAGATGTTTCAGCTGCTTTAAAACTTCTTTATCGGCTTTAAATAAATTGAAATCTGCCGGTTTCGGCAATTCGATTTTCTTTTCAATGGCTTCCAGCACTGCATAAATGATCAAAGCAAATGCAAGATAAGGATTAGCGCTCGGATCGGCACTGCGGAGCTCTGCCCGACGATATTCACCGATTGCGGCAGGCACACGGACAAGTTGTGAACGGTTTTCATTGGACCAAGAAATATAAGCCGGTGCTTTATGAGAACCAAAGCGCTCATAAGAATTTTCCGTCGGATTTAAGAAAAGCGTACATTGATCAATGCGGTTCAGAATGCCGGCAATAACAAAAGGCAGACAATCTTCTTTCTTCTCAGAGTGAAGAGAAATATTGATATGGAAACCATTGCCAGGAAATTTTTTTAATGGTTTGGCGCTGAAATCAGCAAATAATCCGTTGCGATGAGCAATTGTTTTGACGACAGCCTGAAAAGTGACTGCATTATCGGCGGCAGTCAGTGCATCGGAATAACGGAAATCAATTTCGTTTTGTCCGGGGCCTTCTTCATGATGAGAACTTTCAGGCAAAATTCCCATTTGTTCCAATGTCAGACATATTTCACGGCGAACATTTTCTCCTCGATCCTCTGGGGCAATATCCATATAGGAGGCCTGATCATAAGGAATCTTGGTCGGTTTTCCGTGTTCATCCAATTGAAACAAATAAAATTCTTGTTCTGCTCCAAAAGCAAAATGATAGCCTTTTTCTTCAGCCTCTTTCATGGCTTTTTTTATCAATCGCCGCGTATCACATTCATAAGGATTGCCGCAAGGAGTCAATATATCTGCATACATGCGCACGACCTTTCCGTGTTCAGGACGCCATGGCAATAAAGATAATGTTTCCGGATCTGGCACAAGCAGCAGATCTGAGTGCGTTTCATCGCCGAAACCTTTGACAGCAGAGGCATCAAAAGCAATTCCATATTCAAAAGCACGTGCCAATTCATTCGGCATGATGGAGATATTTTTCTGTCTGCCGAACACATCGCAGAAAGCAAGACGAATGAATTTCACATCTTCTTCCGATACATATTGCATTACTTCTTCTTTTGAATATTTCACAAATCTCATCCTTTCATAACTAATACTCTATTATAAACACAACTTAAGGTAATTTGCTATTGAAAATTGAAAGATTTTCATATTTTTATGAAAATGATGAAAGAAAAAGGTTGACAAGTAATAAGATAATGTGTAAAATGCAATGCATAAAGGCAAAGGCGTCTTGAATGGTACACCATTTCTGACGCCTTTTTTTCGTTGGGAGGAAAGAGTATGTCATATGTAGATGAAGTCATTGAACGCGTCATTCAGGAAAATCCGAATGAACCTGAATTTCATCAGGCTGTCAAAGAAGTTTTGGATTCACTGCGTGTTGTCGTCGATGCCAATGAAGAAAGTTATCGCAAAGATGCATTATTGGAACGTCTGG
Source organism: uncultured Traorella sp. (assembly GCA_944324265.1). Lineage (GTDB taxonomy): Bacteria > Bacillota_I > Bacilli_A > Erysipelotrichales > Erysipelotrichaceae > Traorella. The sequence continues at coordinate 36,604 of CALUVS010000015.1, read as the reverse complement.
TCAATCCGGAACGTCAGATCAAATTTCGTGTGCCTTGGATTGATGATGCCGGACAAGTACATGTGAACACCGGCTATCGTGTTCAATTCAATAGCGCTATCGGCCCATATAAAGGAGGACTGCGTCTTCACCCTTCTGTCAATTTAGGTATTATTAAGTTTTTAGGTTTTGAACAAATCTTTAAAAACAGTTTGACAGGTCTGCCGATCGGCGGAGCCAAAGGCGGCAGTGATTTTGATCCAAAGGGAAAATCTGATCGCGAAGTAATGGCTTTCTGTCAAAGTTTTATGACTGAACTGTGCAAGTATATCGGCGCGGATACAGATGTACCGGCTGGGGATATCGGTACAGGTGCCCGTGAAATCGGCTATATGTTTGGTCAATATAAAAGAATCAGAGGTTTATTCGTGGGAGTATTGACCGGAAAAGGATTGTCTTACGGCGGTTCTTTGGCTCGTACAGAAGCTACTGGATACGGACTTATGTATATAGTGGAGGAGATGCTGAAATGTCATGGATTGACAATCAAGGATAAATTGATCAGTGTTTCCGGTGCCGGCAATGTAGCCATCTATGTCATTGAAAAGGCACAGCAATTGGGGGCTAAAGTCATCACTTGTTCTGATTCCGATGGCTGGATCTATGATCTGGACGGCATTGATGTACAAGTATTAAAAGACATCAAAGAAGTAAAGCGTCAAAGACTGAGCGAATATCCAAAATATCGTCCGCAGGCTCAATATCATGAAGGCAAGGGTGTTTGGAGCGTTCCATGTGATATTGCGCTGCCATGTGCAACACAGAACGAGTTGGATCTGGAAGATGCCAAGATGCTGGTGGCTAACGGTGTCATTGCCGTAGCCGAAGGGGCCAATATGCCGACAACTGCCCAGGCAACAGAATACCTGCAGGCACATGATGTCTATTTCTTGCCGGGCAAAGCAGCCAATGCCGGCGGTGTAGCCACATCTGCATTGGAAATGTCTCAGAACAGTGAAAGACTGAGCTGGAGTTTTGAAGAAGTAGACCAGAAACTGCAGGCCATTATGATCGGTATTTATCACAATATTGATGATGCCGCAAGAAAATATGGCTTTGAAGGAAATTATGTTGTGGGCGCTAACATTGCCGGCTTTGAAAAAGTGGTCGATGCAATGAATGCGCAGGGAATCGTATAATCAAAATCAAAGACAAAGGTGCTGACATCTTTGTCTTAATTCTTTAAAGGAGAAAATAGAATATGAAAACAATACCTGAATATTTCGGAAGCATGGTTTTTGATGAACGAGAAATGAAATCACGTTTAACAGCCAAAGCGTACAAATCATTAAAAAAGACAATTAACTGTCAGACACAAATTGATCTCAGTGTAGCCAATGCAGTTGCGCAAGCCATGAAAGAGTGGGCCATCAGCAAAGGTGCTACCCATTTTACTCATTGGTTTCAGCCGCTAACCGGCATTACGGCAGAAAAACATGAAAGTTTTATCACTCCTTCTCTGGATGGCGGTGTGATCATGGAATTCAGCGGCAAAGAACTTATCAAAGGAGAACCTGATGCTTCTTCTTTCCCTAACGGCGGACTTCGCGCTACTTTTGAAGCAAGAGGATATACCGCATGGGATCCGACTTCTTATGCCTTTATCAAAGATAAGACTTTATGCATTCCGACAGCATTCTGTTCTTATGACGGCAATGCCTTGGATAAGAAAACGCCGCTGCTTCGCTCTATGGAAGCTTTGAATAAGCAGGCACTGCGCATCCTGTGCCTGTTCGGCAATGATCATGTACAGTGCGTGCGTCCTTATGTCGGTCCGGAACAAGAATATTTCTTGATTACCAAAGAAATGTATGAACAGCGTCCCGATTTGATTTTCTGCGGACGAACATTGTTCGGTGCGAAAGCACCGAAAGGGCAGGAAATGGATGACCATTATTTCGGTGTCATTAAGCCGCGAGTAGCGGCTTTCATGGAAGAATTGGATGAAGAATTATGGAAATTAGGCATCTATGCCAAAACCAAACATAATGAAGTAGCTCCTTCTCAGCATGAACTGGCTCCTATTTATACAAGTGTCAATGTGGCCTGCGATCAAAATCAGCTGACAATGGAAATGATGCAGAAAATTGCCGGCCGTCACGGATTGGTTTGTTTATTGCATGAAAAACCTTTTGCGGGTGTCAACGGCAGCGGCAAACACAACAACTGGTCATTGGCTACAGACAGCGGACAAAACTTATTGTCGCCGGGGGATACGCCTTATGAAAATGCACAATTCTTATTGTTTCTATGTGCCGTTATACAAGCCGTGGATGATTATTCAGATTTATTGCGGCTTTCAGTCGCAACTGCCGGTAATGATCACCGTTTAGGTGCCAATGAAGCTCCGCCGGCCATTGTTTCCATCTTCTTGGGCGATGAATTGAATGCCGTTTTGGAAGCAATAGAAAATGATACACCTTATAAAGGTACAGAAAAAATCAAAATGAAGCTGGGAGTGGACGTTCTGCCTAAATTCAGCCGTGATACCACAGACCGCAACCGTACTTCTCCTTTTGCCTTTACCGGCAATAAATTTGAATTCCGAATGGTCGGTTCCTCTGACAGCATTGCCTGTGCCAATATTATGCTTAACAGTGCTGTTGCGGAATCATTGAAGATTTATGCGGATCAGCTGGAAAAGCCAAAGATTTTCAAGATGCACTGCAGAAATTGATCAAAGATACGATTACGGTGCATAAACGCATTATCTTTAACGGCAATGGTTATGATGAACATTGGATCAAAGAAGCCGTGGAAGTACGTCATCTGAACAATTATCCGACAACCGCGGACTGTATGCCGCATATTCTGGATAAAAAGAATGTGGATATGCTGACATCACATCATGTATTCAGTGAAGCTGAACTGAAATCCAGGTGTGAGATCATGCTGGAAAACTATTGTCATAATATTATCATTGAAGCCAATACCATGATTGATATGGTACAGAAACAGATACTTCCGACGATTGAAAAATACGCTTCTGACTTGGCTCGCAATACTTTGAAAAAGAAGCAATTGAATGAAAACATCGCATGCCGCTATGAAATCAATACCGTCAGCAGACTTTCCTGTTTGACAGATGAAATCGCCGATAAAAAAGAGGCATTAGCATCAGAAGCTGCTTTATTGCAGCAATATCCGAATATCATGGAACAAGCAGATCAAATTCGTGATACGCTTTTGCCGATGATGCAAGATCTCAGAAAAGCTTGTGATGAGGCTGAAACGATAACGGCGAAAAACTATTGGCCATTCCCGACTTACGCTGATTTGCTTTTCAGCATTAAATAATTTATTGGAGGAAAGAATATGTGTTCAATCATGGGTTACTGCACAAAAAATATCAACAAAGATGCTTTTATGAAAGGCTTTATGAGAACAATCTCCAGAGGACCGGATGATAAGCGCATCATTGAAACAGAAGAAGGTCTATTGGGCTTTCATCGCTTAGCTATCATGGAACTCAGTGATGCGGGCATGCAGCCTTTTGAGTTGAATGGCAGTTATGTTGTCTGCAACGGTGAAATATACGGATTTGATAAAATAAAAGAAGAACTGAAACAAAAAGGATATTCTTTTCAAAGCGGCAGTGATTGTGAAATACTGCTTCCGCTGTATCAGGAGTACGGAACAGCTATGTTTGCTATGCTGGATGCAGAATTTGCCTGCATTATCTACGATGCTGAAAATCATGAATTTATTGCTGCAAGAGATCCCATCGGTATTCGTCCCTTGTATTATGGCTATGATCAAAACGGTGCAATTGTATTTGCCAGTGAACCAAAAAATCTTGTGGGCCTGTGTGACAAGATTTTTCCTTTTCCATGCGGCCACTATTATCAGAAAGGTCAATTTATCTGTTATTGCGATATTGCTGAAACAAGTACTCTTTGCTTAGATGAACAGGAAACAGCCTGTCATAAGATTCATGATCTTCTGATTGCCGGTGTGGAAAAGCGTCTTGTATCTGATGCCCAAGTCGGTTTCCTTTTATCCGGCGGATTGGATTCATCCTTGGTGTGTGCCATTGCAGCCAAAAAAAGTCAAAAACCGATTCAAACCTTTGCCATCGGCATGGAAAAAGATCCTATTGATTTGAAATATGCTCGACAGACAGCCGAATTCATTGGCAGCGAACATCATGAATTTTATATGAGCCGAGAAGATGTGATTGATGCATTGGATGAGGTCATCAAGATCTTAGGAACTTATGATATCACAACCATTCGTGCAAGCATCGGCATGTATTTGCTATGCAAAGCCATTCATGAACATAGCAGCATCAAAGTATTGCTGAGCGGAGAAATATCCGATGAACTATTTGGCTACAAATATACAGATTTTGCACCTTCAGCTCAGGCTTTTCACGAAGAAGCCCAAAAACGTCTGCGAGAACTTCATATGTATGATGTTTTAAGAGCGGATCGCTGCATCTCCGTCAATTCACTGGAAGCTCGTGTTCCTTTCGGCGATCTGGCCTTTGTCAAATATGTCATGTCGCTGAATCCTGAATTGCTGATGAATCATCATGGCATCGGAAAATATATGCTGCGTAATGCTTTTGAAAATGACGGACTGCTTCCTCATGAGATACTGTGGCGAGAAAAAGCTGCTTTCTCCGACGCTGTCGGTCATTCCATGGTTGATGATCTGAAGGCTTATGCCGAACAGCTGTACAGTCAGGAAGAATTCATTGAAAAGAGTCAAAAATATGATCATGCCGCTCCTTTTACCAAGGAATCATTGCTTTATCGAGAAATCTTTGAAAAATATTACCCAAATCAATCTCAGATGATTCAAGGCTTCTGGATGCCGAATCAATCATGGCAAGGCTGCCAGGTAAATGACCCTTCTGCCCGAGTCTTATCGAATTATGGAGACTCTGGGAAATAAAATCATAAAGATATTGACAAAAATACTAAAAAAGGGCATAATAACCACGTAAAAAAAGGCAATGGAGTCTTTGATGAAACATCATGAAGAAGCCATTGCATTTTTTGTTTTAAGACGGAGGAAATGACATGATCAAAAAAGAACTGCTTTATGAAGGAAAAGCCAAAAAAGTATTTACTTGTGAAGATCCAAATCTTCTTATTGTTTCTTATAAGGATGATGCCACTGCATTCAATGGTCAAAAAAAGGGACGTATTGATCAAAAAGGAATCATCAATAATCAAATGAGCAATTATTTGATGCAAAGACTTGAAAAAGCCGGTATTCCGACACATTATGTAGAGGAATTATCTGAACGAGAAACTTTAGTTAAAAAAGTATCTATTGTGCCTTTGGAAGTAATTATTCGTAATATTTCAGCAGGTTCTTTTGCCAAACGCTATGGGGTAGAAGAAGGCATTGTTTTTGATGAACCGACTTTTGAAATTTCTTATAAAAATGATGCATTAAATGATCCGTTGATGAATGAAACTCATGCCATTGCTTTAAAACTGGCAACAAAAGAAGAATTAGAAACAATTAAAAAATATGCTTTTGCAGTTAATGAACAATTAAGAGCATTCTGGCAGGAATGCGGTATAATATTAGTGGACTTTAAGCTTGAATTTGGCCGTGATGTCAATCATCAGATTATTTTGGCTGATGAGATCAGTCCGGATACTTGTCGATTATGGGACAGCCAGACCAAAGAAAAGTTGGATAAAGACAGATTCCGTCAGGATCTCGGCGGTGTGGAAGAAGCCTACCAACAGATCATGAACCGTTTAAAACAACATATATAGGAGGAAAAAACATGGCTAATTGTGCAATTGTAGGAATTAACTGGGGTGATGAAGGAAAAGGCAGAATGGTAGATCTCTTGACTGAGAACTACGATGTGGTTGTGCGCTATCAAGGCGGAGGAAATGCCGGTCACACAGTTATCAATGAATTAGGTGAATTTGCTTTACATTTACTGCCATCCGGAATATTCAGAAAAAATGTTGTCAATATTTTAGGCAACGGTGTAGCATTAGATCCGGAAAATCTTTGGATTGAAATGGAAGATATCATGAATAAAGGGGTATCATTAACACCGGAAAATCTGATGATCAGCAATCGTGCTTCATTGCTTCTGCCATGGCATCGTGATTGTGATGCTTTGGAAGAAAATCGTCTGAAAGATAAAAAATATGGTTCTACCAAACAAGGAATTGCACCTTTCTATTCTGATAAATATCAAAAGAAAACAATTTTGGCCGGAGAGTTATTCTATCCTGAAAAGCTAAGAGCTCATTTGACAGATTTAATGGAATGGAAAAATCTGACATTGACAAAAATCTATGGAGCAGAACCTTATACAATGGAAATGCTGGATGCGTGGCTGAATGATTACTGTGAAAAAATTAAGCCTTATATTGCGGATACATCCTCTTATTTAAGAAAAGCACAGGCAGAAGGAAAAAATATTTTATTTGAAGCTCAATTAGGCTCTTTAAGAGATCTTGACTTCGGTATTTATCCATATACAACTTCTTCCAATACCATTGCAGCGTATGCACCGATTGGATCTGGTCTTCCAAATGCACAGATTCATGATGTGATTGGAGTGGTGAAAGCTTATTCTACTTGTGTAGGAGAAGGACCATTTGTCTGTGAAATGTTTGGAGAAGAAGCAGAACAGCTGCGTCAATATGGGGCAGAATATGGTGCTAAAACTGGACGTCCTCGAAGAGTAGGACCTATTGATATCGTTGCGACACGTTATGGAGTGCAGGTGCAAGGTGCGACTGCGATTGCTTTAACAAAGTTGGATGTATTAAGTTATATGGATAAAATTCCGGTATGTACTCACTATTTATTGAATCATGAACAAATTGATGAGTTTCCATTCCCGCTGGCTTTGGAAGACGCAGAACCGGTAGTGGAATATTTTGATGGATGGAAATGTGATATTTCACAAGTTCGCCGCTTTGAAGACTTGCCAAAAGAAGCTCAGCAATATATCCTATATATTGAAAAGGCTATCGGCTGTCCTATCACTTATATTTCAGTAGGGGCAGATCGCGACAGCATCATCCGCAAATAGGAGGTTGAATATGACAGATAAATATGAATCCCCTTTATCTTCCCGCTATGCTTCTAAGTATATGCTTCACCTTTTCTCAGCTGATACACGTTATCAGACATGGCGTAAGCTTTGGGTTTCATTGGCCGATGCAGAAAGGAAATTAGGTCTTCCGATCACAGAAGAACAAGTCAATGAATTAAAGGCTCACATTGAGGATATTGATTATGAATGTGTCAGCCAAAGAGAAAAGGAAGTACGTCATGATGTCATGGCTCATGTATATGCTTATGGGAAAGCGGCACCGAAAGCTGCCGGTATTATTCACTTGGGAGCAACCAGCTGCTATGTCACCGACAATGCAGATCTGATTCTCTATCGTGATGCCCTGCGCTATCTGCGTCAGGAAGTATGCGCAGTCTTGGCGAATCTTTCTGCCTTTGCGCTTCAGTACAAAGATCTGCCGACACTTGGCTACACACATTATCAGCCAGCACAGCTTGTGACGGTAGGGAAACGTGCAACATTATGGATGCAGGACTTTGTTTCTGATTTAAAGGAAATTGATTTTGCTATTGAAAATATCAAATTCTTAGGATGCCGCGGAACAACCGGAACAGAAGCAAGCTTTATGGATCTGTTTGAAGGCGATGAAGCAAAGATTGATGAGATGAATCGCATGATTGTTCAGGATTTCGGCTTTGAAGAATGCTTTGATGTTGCCGGACAGACATATCCAAGAAAAGTAGACAGCAGAATCTTAAATGCATTGTCTTCTATTGCTCAAAGCTGTTATCGCATGGCCAATGATATTCGTCTGCTTCAGCATGACCGTCAGATTGAAGAACCATTTGAAAAAAATCAGATTGGTTCCTCTGCAATGGCCTATAAACGTAATCCAATGAGAAGTGAACGTATTTGTTCTTTGGCTCGCTATTTAATGGCTGATGCGATGAATGCACCGATGACGGCCTCTGTGCAATGGATGGAAAGAACATTGGATGATTCTGCCAATCGCCGTATTTCTATGCCGGAAGGATTCTTATGTGCGGATGCCATTTTGCGTTTGGCCCAAAATATTACTGATGGACTGCATGTCAATGAAAAGATCATTGAAAAAGCTGTCAAAGAATATTTGCCTTTTATTGCCACAGAAAACTTGATGATGGAAGCTGTTAAGAAAGGCGGCGATCGCCAGCAGCTTCATGAGATCATTCGTAAATGTTCAATGGAAGCTACAGCTAAGATGAAAAACGGAGAAGACTGTGACTTATTGAAACGATTAGCCGCAGAAAAAGAATTTGGCTTAAGTGAAGAAGAAATGGAACAATTATTGGATGCTTCTTCTTATATCGGACGCTGTGTGCACCAGGTAGAAGCCTTTGTGGAAAAAATTGCGCCATTGCTTGAAAATGTGCAGGCAGTCGATGCAGAAATAAATTTATAAGAAAAGAGGTTGAGTGAATGGATAAGATACTAGTATTAGATTTTGGCGGACAGTATAATCAATTGATTGCCCGCAGAGTTCGTTCAGAACATGTTTATGCAGAAATTAAGCCTTATAATAAAATTACACCTCAGGAAATCCAAGAAATCGGATATAAAGGAATTATCTTTACAGGTGGACCCAACAGTGTTTATGATGAAAAATCTCCGCACTATGATCCAGCTGTTTTAGATCTTGGAATTCCGGTATTAGGGATTTGTTATGGGGAACAATTGATGGCTTATATGGCTGATGGTGAAATTACATCCGCTGAAAACAGCAGTGAATACGGTAAAACAGAAGTATATGTTAAAAAGAATGTATTATTTGATGATGTACCGGAAAAAAGTATTTGCTGGATGAGCCACACGGATTATGTCAAAGAAGCACCAAAGGGCTTTGAAATTATTGCTCACACAGATAAATGTCCTTGTGCTGCTATGTGTGATGAATCAAGAAAGCTTTATGGAGTTCAATTCCACCCAGAAGTGACTCACACAGCTTATGGAAAACAAATGCTGCACAATTTTATTTTCAAAGTATGCGGATGTGCAGCAGAATGGAAAATGGAAAACTTTGTCGACAGCTCCATTGCTAAGTACAAAAAAGAGCTGGCTGGCAAGAAAGTATTGCTGGCATTATCCGGCGGTGTCGATTCTTCTGTCGCAGCTGTATTGCTGCACAAAGCTATCGGAACAAATCTGACTTGTGTCTTTGTGGATCATGGATTGCTGCGCAAGGATGAAGGTGATTTTGTTGAAAATACATTCGGCAAACAGTTTGGAATCAATTTGATTCGTGTTAATGCGGAAGATCGTTTCTTAAGCAAATTAGCTCATGTGACAGATCCTGAACAGAAACGCAAGATCATCGGTGAAGAATTTATCCGTGTCTTTGAAGATGAAGCAAAAAAACTGGGTAAGATCGATGTATTGGTACAGGGAACGATTTATCCGGATGTGATTGAAAGCGGTAAAGGGGATTCTGCCGTTATCAAGAGTCACCACAATGTCGGCGGATTGCCGGATGTTATTGCCTTTGATGAAATCGTAGAACCATTAAAGGATTTATTCAAAGATGAAGTGCGTGAAGCAGGGACTCAGCTGAACATTCCTCATGAACTTGTTTGGCGTCAGCCATTCCCAGGACCTGGCTTAGCTGTCCGTATCATTGGTGAAATTACGAAAGAGAGATTGGATGTATTAAGAGAAGCAGATGCGATCTTCCGTGAAGAAATTGCCAACGCTCATTTAGAAAACTTCACAAATCAGTATTTTGCAGTATTGACTGATCTGCGCTCTGTCGGAGTTAAAGGCGATGCCAGAACTTATGGCTACACAGTCGCTTTAAGAGCTGTGACCACAGATGACTTTATGACGGCTGAATGGACTCGACTGCCATATGAAGTCTTAGAAAAGGCCAGCAGCCGTATTACGAATGAAATCATGGGCATTACCCGCGTAGTGTATGATATTACTTCTAAACCTCCAGGAACAGTAGAATGGGAGTAATGGAAGATGAAGTACATTTTTGTTACCGGAGGGGTAGTCTCAGGCCTTGGCAAAGGAATTACGGCTGCCTCTTTGGGACGTCTTCTGAAAGCCAGAGGGCTGAAGGTAGCAGCCCAGAAATTAGATCCATATATCAATGTTGATCCAGGGACGATGAGTCCTTATCAGCATGGCGAAGTTTATGTCACTGAAGATGGGGCAGAGACGGATCTGGATCTAGGGCATTATGAACGCTTCATTGATGAAGACCTAAATAAATATTCCAATCTGACAGCCGGAAAAGTTTATTGGAATGTCTTAAATAAGGAACGTCAGGGTGAATATTTAGGATCAACTGTCCAAGTAATTCCTCATATTACCAATGAAATCAAAGAATTTATTTATAATGTCGGCAAAAAAGCTCATGCCGATGTCGTAATCACTGAAATCGGCGGAACGATTGGGGATATTGAATCACAACCTTTTATTGAAGCAGCCCGTCAGATTTCTTTAGAAGTCGGAACTCAGAATAGTTTGTTTATTCATGTTACATTAGTACCTTTCTTAAAAGGATCTCAGGAACATAAATCAAAACCGACACAGCATTCAGTCAAGGAGCTGCGCGGCATGGGAATTAATCCGAATATGATTGTGCTGCGCTGTGATGAGCCGCTTGATGAAAGCATCTTTAAGAAAATCGCTTTATTCTGCAATGTAAAACCGGACTGTGTCATTGAAAATGTGACCTTGCCGTATCTTTATGAAGCTCCTTTGATGCTGGAAAAAGCGAATTTCTCAGCCATTGTGTGCCGAGAACTCGGCATCGATGCTCCTGATTTGGATTTAAAAGAATGGAGTGCTATGGTTGAACGCATCAAGGCCAGAGAACTGAGCGTCAACATTGGACTTGTCGGCAAATATGTCGGCCTGCACGATGCATATCTTTCTGTAGCTGAAGCATTGCGTCATGCCGGCTATCATCACAATACACATATCAAGATTCACTGGATTGATTCAGAAACAATCAGTCCAGAGAATGTTTGTGATACATTAAAAGGACTGGACGGAATTTTGGTGCCCGGAGGATTTGGCAGCCGCGGTATCGAAGGCATGATCTTGGCTGCACAATATGCCAGAGAAAATCATCTGCCTTATCTGGGCATTTGCTTGGGCATGCAGATTGCCGTAATTGAATATGCCAGAAATGCAGCCGGATTATCCAATGCCAATTCTCGTGAATTCGATGAACACTGTGAATATAATGTCATTGATTTCATGCCGGGACAAAGCGATGAAATCAATAAAGGCGGAACCTTGCGTCTAGGAGCTTATCCTTGCAGAATTCAGCCGAATACAACAATGGCCAAATGCTATGAAGCAGATATGATCAGTGAACGTCACAGACATCGTTATGAATTCAACAACGATTATCGTCAGGTTCTGCAAAAAGCCGGTTTGACCTTGAGCGGAACTTCTCCGGATGGACGTCTGGTTGAGACAATTGAGCTCAGCAATCGAGATTTTTATGTCGGAGTACAGTATCATCCGGAATTCAAGAGCCGCCCGAATCGTCCTCATCCTTTATTCAAAGGATTTGTTGGGGCTGCATTGAAACAAAGCATGCAGAAATAGCCAAAAACTGATTTTTTTATGAAAACCTGCCCAGCAATCACAATAAAATAAAATTACACTAAAAATTGATGAAATTAGCATAATATTTTATTGGAAATTGCTAGAAAAAGTGCTATCATGTATGAGTACGCTTTTTGTACATAATTGGGAGGAAGTATAAAAATGAAAAAATTATTTATGGCATTAGCTGCTGCCTTTATTTTGACAGGATGCTCTACTTCTGCAGATGCACCGGCTGAAACAACGGGGACTACATTGGATGCTGCTTCATTCGCAGAACAATTATCTCAGACAGATGCTGCTGATGTACGTGTTTATGTAACTACAGAAGCTTCTCGTGAAACTGCTGCTGTAGATATGAAAGCAGATACTGAAGGCATGATGGAAACAATTACAGGAATTGTAGAAGGAGTTAATGCTGAAACAGCAGCCAGTCAGGAAAAAGTTTACGGCAACCCTTATTATTTTATCGAATTGAATGGACCATTGGATGACAACTTCATGCGTTTTGTTGTTTACGGTGATGGAACATTAGCAATTTCTAATAAGGACTCATTCACAAACTATACTTTATCATCTGACAGCTTTGATTCAGTGTCTGAAGCATTCGAATCAATGGCTCCAACTGAAGTAGTAGACGAAGAAACAGCTGAATAAAACTTTAGGAAAGCAAAATTTGCTTTCCTTTTTTAATGTTCTGCTTTATAATACTTTTGTCAAGACAGGGGTGCCGAACGGCTGAGAGAGTCCCTTATGACCTGATCTAGTTAGTACTAGCGTAGGGAGTCAAGTTTTTTTGATGTTTCTACGCCTCAAATTCGGAGGTGTTTTTTTATGGACAAAAATAGAAAACTAATCAGAGATATTGTATTTATTGCTTTTTATGTAGCGCTGGCGTTAGCTTTGGAACTTGTCAGCAAAATGATTCCTTTTGAAATGCCTAACGGGGGTAAATTGGAATTGCATGTTATTGCATTGTTTGTTGCTTCATTCCATTTGGGATGGAAAAAAGGCGGTGCTGTAGCGATTCTTGCTTTCCTTGTGGAATCAATTTTAGGAATGAACTCTTACTTGATTTCAATTCCAGTCATTTTATGTGATTATGTATTCCCATTGCTGGCTTGCGGAATCGGAGCTATTTTCCCTAAGATCGGTAAGAACAATATTATTCCGGGAGTGATCGGCGGTATGATCTTAAAATATGCTTCTCATGTCATTTCAGGAGCTTATTTGTGGGTGGAAGAAAGTGAAGCTGCCGGCAGCTGGGCCAGCTGGTCATTCTCATTGGGATACAATGCTTGGTATTGTGTTCCTACATTGATTGCGGCTGTTATCTTAGTGCCATTGCTGATCAATGCTATCCGCAAAGCAAAAAATGTACCATTTGAAGGAATCAAAGAATAAGCAGGCGTCATGTCTGCTTTTATTAATTCCCTTGTGAGAAACCGATTAATTCGCTATAATCATTAGCGAGGTGGATTATGATTACAAGTGAAGCAATGACCAATATCAGTTTTATTGTTGTTTTCATTGAGGGATTACTTTCGTTTTTCTCTCCTTGCGTCTTGCCGATGCTTCCTATCTATATAGGATATCTTAGCGGCACCTATACATCAGAGGAAACGAAAAAACGCCGTATAAGATTATTGTTATTTACCATTTGTTTTATTGCAGGAATTTTTGCCGGCATATTGCTTGTGCATATGACGTTTTCTGCTTTTGCCGGTTTCTTTTTGGATCAAAGAGAATGGATGGCCAGAATCGGCGGTATCATTATCATTCTGCTTGGACTGCATCAATTAGGTGTATTCAGATTCGGGAAATTGAATCAAACCTTTCAGCTGCAATCCCCGGTAAGCAAAGGTTCGATGAACGTGCTCATTGCTTTCGTGATGGGATTTACTTTCAGCTTTGCCTGGACGCCCTGCATCGGGCCGGCGATGACTAGCATCTTAGTTTTATCTGCGAATGCTTCATCATGGGTGAATGGCGTATTGCTGGCTTGTCTATATGCGCTAGGCTTAACATTGCCGTTTCTTTTGGTGGGGATATTTACTGACACATTGCTTACAAAACTGCAGAGCTATAAAAAATACATGAATGCTGCTGTCAAGATCGGAGCGGTGCTGATGATCTTGATGGGGGTATGGCTCATCGGCTCTACTGTGAACACAGTGCAGGTGCCAGCTGAAATGGCTGAAGAGGAAATTACGGAAGAAAATAATGCCGATGATGTCATCATGGCACCGGATATTACACTCAATGATTTATACGGCAATGAGGTATCGCTGAGTGATTATCAGGGAAAAATTGTTTATTTGAATTTCTGGGGAACATGGTGTCCGGCCTGTCAAAGTGAATTGGACAGTCTGCAGGCGTTATACGAGCAATATCAGGATAGTGATGAAGTGGCTGTCTTGACATTGATTAACGGTGCTTATCGCGAAAGCGGTACAGAGAGTGCCAGAGAATTTATGGAAAGCAATGAATTGACATTCCCGGTTTTATATGATGAAACAGGAGCATGGTTTTATCAATATGGGGTTACTTCTTTCCCGACAACCTTTATGATCAATGCTGACGGCAGCATCTTTGGTTATCTGGAAGGGGCTGTCAATAAAGAAATTATGGATGAAATCATTGAGATGACAAAAAAAGGTGTCATGGAACCGATTGAAGGAGGAGAAACGAATCAATAGTTTCTCTTTTTTTTATCAATTTGCATGAAAATCAATGATGAAAACGGTTTCTTATAGGTGAAAATAAAGGTAAAAGGACCCAAGAGAGCCAAACAGAAAAAAAGTTAAAAAAAGTGCAAAAAAAGGCTTGTTTTACGCAATATAGTTTGTTATAATACTTGCGTTGCCGCGTTGACATGCGAGGTTGCCGACACACTGAGACACGTTGTCAAGAAGGTGTAGAGCCGGGGAATTCGTAGTGAGCGGTTGAGCCTGTCAAGAACAGGCGGAAGGAGATATACATGGCAAAAAATAGCGTAAGAATTCGCTTAAAAGCTTACGAACACAGAATCCTTGATTCTAGTGCTGAAAAAATCGTAACAGCTGCCCAAGCACACGGTGCTAAAAAAATCGTTGGTCCTGTACCACTGCCAACTGAAAAGCAAGTTGTAACTATCTTGCGTGCGGTACATAAATACAAAGATTCTCGTGAACAGTTTGAATTGAGAACTCACAAACGTTTGATTGAAATTGTTGGACCTACAGCAGAAACTATCGACGCATTAAGTCGTTTGGAACTGCCTAGCGGTGTTGACATCGAAATCAAACTGTAATTCGGAGGTGACAACATGAAAGGTTTATTAGGACGTAAGGTTGGTATGACTCAAGTCTTTACTGAAGATGGAGTTTTAATTCCGGTTACAGTTGTTGAGGCTACCCCAAATATTGTTTTACAGAAGAAAACAATCGAAAATGATGGATACGTTGCTATCCAGTTAGGTTTGGAAGATGTAAAGGAAACACGTGCTACTAAAGCTGCTATCGGGCACGCTAAAAAAGTAAACACTGCTCCAAAACGTTACATCAGAGAAATCCGCTCAGAAGAAATGATGAGCTACGAATTAGGTGCTGAAGTTAAGGTTGACATTTTCTCAGCTGGAGAAATGGTTGACGTTATCGGTACAAGCAAAGGTCATGGATTCACTGGTGCTGTTGTAAGACACAATCAGAAAATCGGACCTAAGAGCCATGGTTCTGGCCACCACAGAGGTATGGGTTCTGCAGCGACTACAGGGTTAGGTACTAACAAGATTGACCCAGGATTCACAATGCCAGGTCACTGGGGTGTTGAACGCACTACCAACCAGAACTTGGAAGTTATCAAAGTAGATGCTGAAAAGAACTACATCTTGATTAAAGGAAACGTTCCTGGACCAAGAAGAGGATTAGTTATGATCCAGTCTGCTAAATGCAGCAAAGGTGATGTAGAAGCTAAAGTGTTAGTTGACTACAGCAAGAAGAATGAGGAGGAATAAATCATGCCTAATATGGTCGTACTTAACCAAGCAGGTAAAGAGTTACATGAAATTTCTCTAAACCCTGAAGTATTTGGCATTGAGCCAAATCAGCAAGTAATCTTTGATGCAATTGTTATGCAAAGAGCATCAATGAGACAGGGAACTCACGATGTTAAAAATCGCCGTGAAGTTTCAGGCGGTGGACGCAAGCCTTACCGTCAAAAAGGAACTGGTAATGCTCGTCAGGGTTCAACCAGAGCTCCTCAGTGGAGAGGCGGAGGAATTGTATTCGGTCCTACTCCAAGAAGTTATGCAACTAAATTAAACAGAAAAGTTCGTCGTTTAGCTTTAAAATCTGTTTTATCAGAAAAAGTTATTTCTAACGACATGATCGTTGTGGATAAATTTGAATTGGCTGCTCCTAAAACAAAGGATATGGTTCAGATCATCGACAACATCAAAGCTACAAACAAGACATTATTCGTTGTTTCTGGCGAAGAAGATTACGAAAATGCTTATCTTTCAGTAAGAAACATCGATACAATGATGATGCTGACTGCTGACAAGATCAATGTTTATGACATTGTCAATGCTAACAAGATCGTGTTCACTGAAGCAGCGGTTAAATGTGTTGAGGAGGTATTAGGATAATGAATAACTACAGAGATATTATTATCAGACCAATCATCACTGAAAAATCAATGGGATTGATGGAACGCGATAACAAAGTAACATTTGAAGTTGCAAAAGGAACTAACAAAACTGAAGTAAAACAAGCTGTTGAAGCTATCTTCGGTGTAAAAGTTGAAAAAGTGAATATTCTTAACACAAAGCCAAAAGCAAAACGTGTTGGAAAATACACTGGTACTACAAAAGCAATCCGCAAAGCAGTTGTTAAGATTGCTGAAGGACAAGACATCAATTTATTCGGTGAATAATTGATTTCGTGAAGAATCACGCTATTTCACGTAAAAGTGCGTAAGGAAGGAAAAAGAAGATTATGGCAATTAAGGTTTATAAGCCAACGACAAATGGTCGTCGTAATATGACTACGCTGACATTTGATGAAATTACTTCAACAAAGCCAGAACGTAGTCTATTGGCTCCGCTGACAAGCAAAGGCGGACGTAATAACAACGGACGTATCACTACTCGTCACCAGGGTGGTGGACACAAACGTCAATACCGTATCATCGACTTCAAGAGAAATAAAGATGATATTCCTGCAACAGTAGCAACAATCGAATACGATCCAAACAGATCTGCAAACATTGCGCTGCTGCACTATGTTGATGGTGAAAAACGTTATATCTTAGCTCCAAAAGGTTTAACTGTTGGTGCAAAAGTTGTCTCTGGTACAACTGCTGACATCAAAGTTGGTAACTGCATGGAAATGAGAAACATGCCTGAAGGTACTTTCATTCACAATGTTGAACTGAAACCTGGCAAAGGTGGACAGTTAGCACGTTCTGCTGGTGTTAGTGCTCAGATTTTAGGTATTGAAGAAAAATATGTAACTGTTCGTTTAGCATCTGGTGAAGTTCGCAAGATCTTAGGTAACTGCCGTGCTACAGTCGGACAGGTTGGTAACGAAGACCACTCATTAGTAAATATTGGTAAAGCTGGTCGCTCTCGCTGGTTAGGTATCAGACCTACAGTTCGTGGTTCTGTTATGAACCCTAACGATCACCCTCATGGTGGTGGGGAAGGACGTACTCCTGTTGGACGTAAGTCTCCAATGACTCCTTGGGGCAAGAAAGCTATGGGTGTTAAAACTCGTAAAAACAAAAAAGCTTCTACGAAACTGATTGTTCGTCGTCGCAATGGTAAATAGGCGAAAGGAGGAAATGTACAAATGAGTCGTAGTTTGAAAAAAGGACCTTTCTGTGATGAACACTTAATGAAAAAAGTTGAAAAGCTGAATGAGTCTGGTAAAAAAGAAGTGATTAAAACTTGGTCACGCCGTTCTACAATTTTCCCTCAATTCGTTGAACACACATTTGCCGTTTACAATGGTAAAGAACATCTTCCAGTATATGTAACAGAAGATATGGTTGGTCACAAATTAGGTGAATTTGTACCTACACGTAAATACACTGGTCACGCTGGTGACGACAAGAAAGCTAAGAAATAGGAGGAACAATGATGGAAGTAAAAGCAACTGCAAAAACTCTACGTATCCCACCTAGAAAAGCTCGCTTGGTGTTGGATTTGATCCGTGGAAAAGATGTTGAAGAAGCTGCAGCAATCTTGAGATATACTTCAAACTTTGCTGCTGATGCAACTGCTAAAGTATTGAAAAGCGCTGTTGCAAATGCTGTAAACAACAATGGTTTAGATGAATCTAAATTGTACGTTAAAGCTTGTTATGCAAACGAAGGTATTACTTTAAAAAGATTTATGCCACGTGCGAAAGGATCAGCAAGTGCGATCCACAAACGTACTAGCCACATTACAGTAGTGGTTAGTGAACGTGCTTAGGAGGTAGCTCATGGGACAAAAAGTTAGCCCTATCGGAATGCGTGTCGGTATCATCCGTGATTGGGAATCAAGATGGTATGCAGATAAAGATTATGCCGATTTATTATTAGAAGATGTTAAAATTCGTGAATTCTTATTTGCTGAACTTAAAGCTGCTTCAGTTTCAAGAATTGAAATCGAACGTTCTAAAAACCGTGTGGAAGTGATTATCCGCTCTGCTCGTCCAGGTGTGATCATCGGTACGAACGGTGAAAATGTTGAAGTTATCAAGAAAAAACTTGAAAAGATGACTAAGAAAACTGTGTTCATCAAGGTTGTAGAAATTGCTAACCCTGATTTGGATGCAAGAATTGTTGCAAGAAGTATTGCTGATCAGCTGGAACAGCGTGCTTCATTCAGAACTGCTCAGAAAAGAGCGATTCAGAAAACTATGCGTGCTGGTGCTAAAGGTATCAAAACTGCAGTATCTGGCCGTTTAGGCGGAGCTGATATGGCTCGTACAGAAGGTTATTCTGAAGGGGTTGTTCCTCTGCACACTTTACGTGCTGACATCGATTATGCACACGAAGAAGCAAGTACAACTTATGGACGTTTAGGTGTTAAGGTTTGGATCTGCCGCGGTGAAGTATTGCCAGGACAGATGGTACAGGAACCTGAAGCTCCTAAGATGCCTGCAAATGACAGAAGACGTCGTTCAAATGATCGCCGCCGTCCAAACAATGACCGCAAGCCTCGTGCAAACGCTGCTGCTCCAAAAACAGAAGCAGCTCCTGAAACAGCGGCTCCTACTGAAGGAGGTAACAAATAATGTTAATGCCTAACAGAACAAAATACAGAAGACCTCACCGCTTAAGCTATGAAGGACGTGCAAAAGCAGGTCGTACAGTAGCATTCGGTGAATTCGGTCTGGTTGCTGAAACTGGTGGATATGTAAGTAACCGTCAGATTGAAGCAGCACGTGTTGCCATGACACGTTATATGAAACGTGGCGGTCAAGTATGGATCAAAATTTTCCCACACTTGGCAATCACTAAGAAACCATTGGAAGTACGTATGGGATCTGGGAAAGGGGCTCCTGAAGGTTGGGTAGCCGTTGTTCAGCCAGGTCGCATCATGTTTGAAATTGCTGGTGTAGACGAAGCTATCGCTCGCGAAGCATTCCGTTTGGCATCACACAAACTTCCTGTAAAGACAAAATTTGTACGCAAAGGTGAGGAGGAGTAAAACATGACAGTAAAAGAAATTAGAGAAAAAAGCAATGCTGAATTGCTGACTGAAATCGATACACTTAAAGCTGAACTCTTTAACCTTCGTTTCCAACAGGCAACTGGTCAGAATCCTAGTGGTGCTCGTATGAAAGCCATTAGAAAGACAATTGCCCGCATTAAAACCGTGATGACTGAGCGCGAGCTTAGTGGTCAAGAATAAGGAGGGTCAGAAGAATGGAAAGATCTAACCGTAAATCTTACCGTGGAACAGTTGTTTCCGACAAGATGGACAAAACAATTACTGTTATTGTTGAAACTAAGAAAACACACCCTTTGTATGGGAAACGTGTAAAATATTCAAAGAAATTTAAAGCTCATGACGAACTGAACGAAGCACATGTTGGTGACTTTGTAGAAATTATGGAAACTCGTCCATTGTCTGCTACAAAACACTGCCGCTTAGTAAAA
This sequence comes from uncultured Traorella sp., assembly GCA_944324265.1. Classification (GTDB taxonomy): domain Bacteria; phylum Bacillota_I; class Bacilli_A; order Erysipelotrichales; family Erysipelotrichaceae; genus Traorella. Next base: position 16,818 of record CALUVS010000015.1, on the reverse strand, counting down.
GTTCTGAAAAAAGCTGAAGTTCTTTAGTCGCTAGGAGGGTTTAAATCATGATTCAAAATGAAAGTAGATTACGAGTAGCTGACAACACTGGAGCTAAGGAAGTTTTAGTTATCAGATGCTTAGGCGGTTCAGTAAGAAAAACTGCCAACATCGGTGATGTAGTTGTTTGTGCTGTTAAACAAGCATCTACAGGTGGAACAGTTAAAAAGGGTGATGTTGTTAAAGGTGTTATCGTTCGTACTAAACGCGGTATCCGCAGAGAAAATGGTACTTACATCAAATTTGATGACAACGCTGTAGTATTGATTAAAGATGACAAGACACCACGTGGTACACGTATTTTCGGACCTGTGGCAAGAGAGCTGCGTGACAAAGACTACATGAAGATCGTTTCTTTGGCACCAGAAGTACTTTAGGAGGTAGCTTTGTGAAAATCAAAAAAGGTGATAAAGTTCAAGTTATTACAGGTGCTTACAAAGGTACAGTAGCTGAAGTAACTCGTGTAATTCCTAAGGAAAACAAAGTTGTTGTGGAAGGTGTAAATATCATTAAAAAACACATGAAACCAACTCAGATTGATCCAGATGGAAAAATTATTGAAAAAGAAGCTCCAATTCACGTATCTAACGTAATGATTTACGATAGCAAGGCTAAAAAAGCCGGACGTGTTGGATATAAAGAAGTTAATGGTAAAAAAGTTCGCGTCAACAAAAAGACTGACGCAGAAATTAAGTAAGGAGGAACGAAGTGATGAACCGCCTAGAAGAAAGATACAACAATGAAATTGTTGCTAGCTTAACAAAGAAATTTGGCTACAAGTCTGTCATGGAAGTTCCTGCTATTGAAAAAGTAGTTATTAACATGGGCTGCGGTGATGCAATTGCTAATCCAAAAGCACTTGAAGACGCTGTTGCTGAATTGACTCAGATTACTGGACAGAAACCAGTAATTACAAAAGCAAAAAAATCAATTGCAAACTTCAAATTGCGTGAAGGTATGCCAATTGGTTGCAAGGTAACTTTACGTAGTGAAAAGATGTACGATTTCTTAGATAAATTAATGAACATCTCTTTGCCTCGTGTACGTGACTTCCGCGGTGTAAGCAAGACTGCTTTTGACGGACGCGGGAACTACACATTGGGAATCAAAGAACAGATCATTTTCCCAGAAATCAACTTCGATAAAGTTAACAAAGTTCGTGGTATGGACGTTGTAATTGTTACAACTGCTAAGACCAATGAAGAAGCTAAGGCATTACTTGAAGAACTCGGTATGCCATTTGCTAAATAGGGAGGACAAATTTAATGGCAAAAAAAGCGATGATTATTAAAGCAAACCGCCCTCAAAAGTTCTCATCAAGAAACTATACAAGATGTGAACGTTGTGGACGTCCTCACTCAGTTTTACGTAAATACAAACTGTGCCGTATTTGCTTCCGTGAACTGGCTTACAAAGGTCAGATTCCTGGAGTAAAGAAGGCAAGTTGGTAAGATAGGAGGAATTCAGTCATGATGACAGATCCAATTGCTGATATGCTTACTAGAATTCGTAACGGTCTTCAGGCTCGTCACGAAGTAGTAGAAATTCCAGCTAGTAGAGAAAAGATTGAAATTGCACGTATCCTGAAAGAAGAAGGATTTATCAATGACTTCAAAGTTGAAGGAGACGTTAAAAAAGTGATGACTGTTACTTTAAAATACGGTCCAAATAAAGAAAAGGTTATTTCTGGTATCAAACGTATCTCTAAACCAGGTTTACGAGTTTATACAACTGTAGATAAAATGCCTCGTGTATTGAATGGCTTAGGTATTGCTATCGTTTCAACATCTGCTGGAATGATGACTGACAGAGATGCTAGAGCTAAGAACATGGGTGGCGAAATTATCGCCTACGTATGGTAATAAAAGGAGAACAAAATGTCACGTATCGGTAATAAAACGATTACCATTCCTGCTGGCGTAGAAATTACAGTAGCTGACGGGAATGAAGTGACTGTTAAAGGTCCTAAAGGAACTTTGACACGTCAGTTTGCTCCATTCTTAACAATTAATGTTGAAGGTGGAGAATGTCATGTTATTCGTCCAGACGACAAAAAACAGACAAAACAATTACACGGAACTACTCGTGCATTATTACACAACATGGTTGTTGGTGTAAGCGAAGGTTTCGAAAAAAGACTTGAATTAGTAGGTATCGGGTTCCGTTCTGCTATTTCAGGAAAACAGTTAACATTGAACGTTGGTTATTCTCACCCAGTCGTATTCGACTTGTGGGATGATGTAAAAGTTGAATGTGCTACACCTACTGAAATTGTTGTATCAGGTATTGATAAACAAAAAGTTGGTGAATTTGCCGCAAATGTCCGTGCTGTCAGAAAACCAGAACCTTACAAAGGCAAAGGTATTCGCTACAAAGGTGAATACATCCGTCGTAAGGAAGGTAAAACAGCAGGTAAGAAATAGCGAGAAAGGAGCAATCGTAACATGCTTAAGAAAGTTTCAAAAAACGATGAACGTTTACGTCGTCACGCACGTGTTCGTGCCAAAATCTCTGGTACTGCTGAATGCCCTCGCTTAAACGTATTCCGCTCTAATGCTCACATTCATGCACAGATCATTGATGATACTACAGGTAACACTTTGGTTTCTTGCAGCAGTGTGGAATTAAAGATGGAAAATGGCGGCAATATTGCTGCAGCAAAAGCTGTTGGTGCTGAAATCGCAAAACGTGCACAGGATAAGAAGATTGAAAATGTAGTATTTGACCGTGGTGGATATATCTATCATGGACGTGTTAAGGCATTGGCTGATGCAGCCCGTGAAGCCGGACTTAAATTTTAGGAGGACATGCGAATGGAACGCAAACCAAGAAGAGATCGTGAACGCGAAAAAGAATTCGAAGAACGCGTCGTTAGAATCAACCGTGTTACTAAGGTTGTTAAAGGTGGACGTCGTTTCCGCTTTGCTGCCCTTGTAGTTATCGGTGATAAAAAGGGACGTGTTGGATTCGGTACAGGTAAAGCAAACGAAGTACCTGATGCAATCAAGAAAGCTATCGAAGATGCTAAGAAAAATGTATTCACTGTACCTATGGTCAATGGTACAATTCCACACGAAATTGTTGGAACATTCGGTGCTGGTGAAGTAATCCTTCGCCCAGCTGCAGAAGGTACTGGAGTTATCGCTGGTGGTGCAGTTCGTGCAGTTGTAGAACTTGCAGGTATTACAGATATTCTTTCTAAATGCTTAGGTTCTCGTACACCTGTTAACGTAGTAAGTGCTACGGTTGATGCTCTTCAGAACTTGAAGACAATCGAACAGACATGCGAACTCCGTGGTAAAAAACCACAGGAAATTCGTTAGTGGGAGGAATCGAACATGAAATTACATGAAATGAGTTATACAGAAGGAGCTAGACACGTCAGAAAACGTATCGGACGTGGACATGGTTCTGGAAATGGTAAAACAGCAGGGAAAGGACACAAAGGACAAAACGCTAGAAGCGGCGGTGGAGTTCGTTTAGGTTTTGAAGGTGGACAGACACCACTTGCTCGTCGTTTACCAAAACGTGGTTTCACTAACTTCAATCGTAAGGAATATGCTATTGTGAATGTAGAAAGCTTAAATATTTTCGAAAATGACACAGTAGTAACTCCTGAATTACTGATCGAAAGCGGATTAGTTAAGAAAGAATTAGATGGAATCAAAATCTTAGGTCAGGGTGAATTAGAAAAGAAATTAACTGTTCAAGCTAATAAATTCTCTGGCTCAGCTAAGACATTGATTGAGCAAGCAGGCGGAAAAGTTGAGGTAATCTAATTATGTTTGCCACAGCCGCCAGCATTCTAAAGAATAAGGATATGCGTAAGAAAATCCTCTTTACTTTAGCAATGCTGTTCATTTTCCGTTTTGGTGCTAAAATTACAGTACCTGGCATCGACAATTCAATGTTGATTGCCGGAGCTACTGATAATTCACTGCTCGGAATTATGAATTTGTTAGGTGGAGGAAACTTTGAGCAATTCTCTGTATTTGCGATGGGGGTTGGCCCTTACATCACTGCGTCAATCATCATTCAGATGTTGTCAATGGATGTAATTCCTCAACTTTCTGAATTGGCAAAACAGGGTCAGGTCGGCAGAAAAGTGCTGGATCGCTACACACGTTATTTGGGTGTCGCACTGTGCTTTTTCCAATCAGCTACCATGACTTATGCATTCGATAAAAACTATCAGTTATTATTAGATAGCAGTTTATCATCTTATATTTTCACTGCTGTTGTATTGACAGCAGGAACAATGTTCTTGCTCTGGCTGGGTGACCAGATCAGTGCAAAAGGAATTGGAAATGGTGTTTCAATGATTATCTTTACAGGTATCGTTGCAAATCTTCCAAATCAGTTCAGACAGGCATATGAGTTATTAGTATTAGGAGAAAATGCAGCTGGTATGGCTTCATTTATCCTGTACTGCTTGGTATTCCTGGTAATCGTCATTATGGTTGTACTGATGAGCAGCGCAACACGCCGTATTCCAATTCAATATACATCAAGCGCTGCTATTAAAGTTAAGACAAATGATCTTACATATCTGCCTTTGAAGATCAACTCTGCAAGTGTAATTCCAGTTATCTTTGGATCAAGCATCATGATAGCTCCGGTTACAATCGCAAGTTTCTTCTCTTCAAATTCAGTTATTACAAGTATTCAGAATGTTTTAAACTTTACAACTTGGCATGGGTTATTGATTTATGTGATCTTGATTTTGATCTTCACATTCTTCTATACTGAAATGCAGGTTGATCCAGAAAAGATTGCTGAAAATCTTGGGAAATCTGGTACCTATATCCCAGGCATCCGTCCTGGTGAAGATACAAAGAACTATATCAGTACGGTATTGAATCGTATCACAGTAGTTGGTGCTATTTCATTAGCATTTATCGCTGTTCTGCCATATGCAATTTCATTGCTTGTTCCAGCATTTGCCGGTACACAGGTAGGATTAGGCGGTACAGGTATCATCATCGTTGTCGGTGTTGCTCTGGAAACTGTTAAGTCATTGACAAGTCAGGTAACACAGAAAACTTATAAAGGTTTTATCAGTAAATAAGATTAGCTATTAGAGGGGTACTGCCATGAACATATTAATTATGGGCGGGCCTGGTGCCGGAAAAGGCACAATGTCCGAAAAAATTATTAAAAAATATGGTATTTTGCATATTTCTACTGGGGATATTTTCAGAAGTGAAATGAATGCAAAAACTGAACTAGGCTTGTTAGCAAAAAGCTATATCGATAAAGGTATGCTTGTTCCTGATGATGTGACAAATGCAATGGTAAAAAGCTATTTGATGAATTCACATCATGCCAGCGGATATCTGCTTGACGGATATCCAAGAACACTTGCGCAAGCAGTTGCCCTGAATGAAGTGATCAAAGGAACAAGAATGGAGATTGACAAAGTAATTGCTTTGGATCTTCCATTTGATGTTCTGGCAGACCGCGTCACAGGACGACGCATTTGTAAAAAATGCCAATCTATCTACCACATTACAAATACTCCGCCGAAAAAAGAAGGAATTTGTGATGTTTGTGGAGAACCATTGGTCCAAAGAAAAGACGATACAATTGAAAGTTTGAGCGTAAGAGTGCAGGAATATATAAAAAATACTGCTCCAGTACTTGATTATTATCGAGAAAAGGGGTATCTTGTAACTATCAACGCCAATCAGTCAATTGACGATGTTTGGGCTGATGTACAAAAAGCCTTGGAGGATTAAGATGATTACGACCAAATCGCCAAGAGAGATTGAATATATGAGAGAAGCTGGGCGAATTGTTGCGCTTGCTCATGAGGCAATCAAGCCATATATGAAGCCAGGAGTGACAACAGCTCAGATCAATCAAATCTGTGAGGAAACGATACTGGCTCATGGAGCAGCTCCCTCTTTTAAGGGATTGTATGGTTTTCCCGCAGCAGTATGTACTTCAATCAACTCTACTTTGGTTCATGGTATTCCAAGCAATACACAACTGAAGAATGGGGATGTAATCTCGGTCGATATTGGAGCCTGCTATCACGGCTATCATGGTGATTCAGCCTGGACATATACAGTCGGCGAAGTGGATGAAAAGACACTGGATTTATTGAAGGTGACAGAAGAAGCTTTGTATGTCGGTTTGTCATATGCCAAGGCTGGAAACCATTTGTCAGACATATCCCATGCAATTGGAGAATATGTCTTTCAGCACGGTTATTCAATACCAAGAGATTATACTGGTCATGGGATCGGTACTCAGGTACATGAAGATCCTGATGTTCCCAATTTTGGCCCAGCTGGACGCGGTGTGATTCTTAAAGAAGGCATGACAATTGCAGTTGAACCAATGGTTCATGCAGGAAAACCGCAGACACGCGTTTTGGCGGACGGATGGGGTGTTGTCACCAAGGACGGATCAATGACAGCACATTATGAACATACGATTGTCATACGCAAAGATGGGTATGAAATTCTAACAACACTTAATAAGGAGGAACTTCTAAAAAATGGGTAAACAAGACGTTATTGAAATTGACGGCGTAGTCGAAGATACTCTTCCAAACGCAATGTTTAAGGTGAAATTAGCCAATGGTCACGAAATATTAGCTCACGTTTCTGGTAAAATCCGTATGCATTACATTCGCATTTTACCAGGGGACCGTGTTACTGTAGAAATTTCACCGTATGATTTAACACGTGGGCGCATTACATTTAGACATAAGTAAGTCTTAAGGGAGGAAACACGCATGAAAGTAAGACCATCAGTCAAACCAATATGCGATAAGTGCCGCATCATCAAACGTAAAGGTCGTGTGATGGTAATTTGTGAAAACCCTAAACACAAACAAAGACAAGGGTAAAATGGAGGTGTAAACAAATATGGCTCGTATTGCAGGTATCGATATTCCACGCGATAAACGCGTAGTTGTATCATTAACATATGTATATGGAATTGGTTTACCAACATCTAAGAAAATTTTAAAAGAATGTGGTATCTCTGAAGATATCCGTGTAAAAGATTTGACAGAAGAACAGGAAAACGCAATTCGTTCAAAAGTAGACGGAATCAAAGTTGAAGGTGATTTACGTCGTGAAGTTCAGTTAAACATCAAACGTTTAATGGAAATCGGTTGTTATCGCGGAATCCGCCACAGACGCGGGTTGCCAGTAAGAGGACAACGTACTAAGACAAACGCTCGTACACGCAAAGGTCCAGCACGTGCGATTGCAGGTAAAAAGAAATAGGACTTAGGAGGGAAATACTATGGCAAAAGTTAAAACAGGTGCTCGTAAACGCCGTGTCAGAAAGAATGTTGCCCGTGGTGTTGCACACATTCACTCAACATTCAATAACACAATCGTTACAATCACTGATGAAAGCGGAAATGCAATTGCATGGTCAAGTGCAGGTGCTTTAGGATATAAAGGTTCTCGTAAGTCTACTCCTTTTGCTGCTCAGCAGGCTGGAGAAGCAGCTGGAAAAGCCGCTGTAGATAACGGGATGAAGAGTGTGGCTGTAAATGTGAAAGGTCCAGGACCTGGACGTGAAGCTGCAGTCAGAGCATTGCAGGTGGCTGGATTAGAAATTACATTGATCAATGATGTAACTCCAATTCCACACAACGGATGTCGTCCACCAAAACGACCACGTGGTTAATTTTAACTTAATTGAGGAGGTAATTGCATGCAAAAATTCGAACGTGCACATTTTGAAGTAAAAGAGTTCGTAGACTCTGAGAATTATGGAAAATTCGTGATTGAACCATTAGAACGAGGCTTTGGTCAGACTATTGGTAATGCACTTAGACGTGTTTTGCTCTCCTCATTACCGGGAGCTGCCGTTTTTTCAATTAAAGTTGACGGAATCTACCACGAATTTACATCTATCCCAGGAGTTGTGGAAGATGTAACAGCGATTATTTTAAATATTAAAACTCTGATTTTGGATATTGATAACGATGAAGTGTACACTTTACGTATTTCTAAAAAAGGTCCAGGAGAAGTAACTGCAGCTGATATTCAGTGTCCAGAAGGTGTAACTGTATTAAATCCAGATTTACACATTTGTACAATGGAAGAAGGCGGAGTTCTGGAAATGGAACTGCAGGCAAACAAGGGACGTGGCTATTACAGCGCTGATGCAAATAAACAAATGTATCAGACTCCAAATCAGCCTTTAGGTACTATTTACACTGACTCTATCTATACACCAATCGAAAGAGTATCTTACTCAGTTGAACCAACACGCGTGGGTCAAAATGCAAAATTTGACAAGATCATTTTTGAAGTATGGACCAATGGATCCATTACTCCTCAGGAATCTATTGCACTAGGTGCAAAAATCTTGATCGATCACTTAGAATTACTGACAAATGTTCATGAAGAAGTTAATCAGATGGATTCTGTGATGAAGGAACCTCAAAGTGATGTAGTCAATAAGGGACTTGTCATGATGATTGAAGATCTAGATTTATCCGTTCGTTCATATAACTGCTTGAAACGTGCCGGTATCCAGACAGTGGAAGAACTGACACAGAAGACAGAAGATGAAATGATGCGTGTAAGAAACTTAGGTAAGAAATCACTGAAAGAAGTTAAAGATAAAATTTATGATTTGGGCTTAAGCTTCAAATCAGGCGAATAATGGTGTAAAAGGAGGATAAACCTATGTGGAATCGTAAATTTGGACGTACAGCTGATCACCGTAGAGCTATGCTTCGCAACATGGCTACATCTGTGATTGCTCACGGATCTATTGAAACTACAGAAATGAAAGCTAAAGATTTACGTTCAGTTGTTGATGAATTGATCACTTTAGCTAAACGCGGCGATCTGCATGCACGTCGTCAGGCTGCTGCTTATGTTCGCGATGTTGTAGTTGATGAAAAAACAGGTCAAACAGCTGTTCAAAAATTATTCAACGAAATTGGTCCTAAATACAAAGACCGCAATGGTGGTTACACTCGTGTAATCAAGACAGGAAATCGCCGTGGAGATAATGCTCCTATGGCTATCCTGAAATTAGTTGACTAATTTATAAGATATTCACATTAGAGATGTGCTGAGCACATCTCTTTTCGTATTATAATCCTGCAAAAGAGATATAAGTAACTTTATAAGAGGAAAGTTTTATGCTTTTCTCTTTTTGTTTATGGAAGATTAAAACCATGGTATACTAATATCGAGGTGGTTTTGTGAATGATTTGATACAAGAAATGGAAATATATGCAGCGGAAAATGATATTCCCATTATGCAGAAAGAAGGAATTGAATTCTTTAAGCAATTAATTCAAAAATACAAAATCAAATCGATATTGGAAATAGGCACAGCCATTGGATATTCAGCAATCCAGTTGGCTTCTTTAGATTCCGAAATTCAGATTGTTTCAATTGAAAGAGATGAAGAACGCTACCAAAGAGCTGTCGAAAATGTTGCGAAGAGCCAATGTGGAGATCAGATAAAATTAGTTTTGGCCGATGCCTTGGAATGTGAAATTGAAGGTCAGTTTGATTGTATCTTTATTGATGCGGCGAAAGCACAATACATTCGTTTCTTTGAAAAGTATAAGAAAAATCTTAATAATGATGGATTAATTGTTTCAGATAATCTGAGCTTTCATGGCTATGTTGAGCATCCTGAACTTCAGATGTCCCGCAATTTGCGTCAGCTGGTAGGCAAAATCAAAAAGTACATTGATTTTTTGGAAAATAATGACGAATTTGAGACAGAATTTGTGAAATTAGGTGATGGCATTGCAATCAGTAGAAAAAAACATTAGAACATGTTACAATACAAGAAAGAAAGTGGTGAGACTATGAAAAAATTGTTAACCGGTGTTGTTATTTTAGGCGGTATTGCAGCAGCAGTGGCCTATAAATTGAAAAAAGATGAAGAACATAAGAAAATGCTGGATCTTGAATTAGATCTTTTGGAAGATGAAATTGCAGAAGGTGTAGAGGAAGCAAAAAAAGATAATGAACCTGCTTCCAATGAAGAAGAACCTCCCGTTCCGCCTGCTGCTCCAAGTGAGCCAGAAGCTCCGGCTGAAGAAAAGAATGAAGAAACGGGCGGTGATGAGTACCCTTTTCTAGATAGTGATACACGCACTGAAATAGATACTGCCAGTGAAAATGTGTATCACGAATTGCTCAATGAAGGAGATCAAGCGGATGAGGAAAGACCGATTCAGCACTTTGTTGACTTCAAAACGGAAGAGGACTTGAATGCTTTCCGTAAAAACATGATTGAAAAGGGCTATGTAGTGACCAGCGGTGAAAATCCATTGGATATCACAGTATTACATATTGCTCCATTAGATCGTACAAAATTAGTATCACATATTTACTATATTGCCAATCAGGCATTGCGTCACAACGGCAATTACAAGGGCTGGAAATCCAGAGTTACATATTAGGCGGCAACTGTCGCCTTTTTTATGCTCAATCATTGTGAATTGTTTTGAAAAATAGTATAATAATAGGGCGTTTGAGGTGATTGCATGGCAAAAATAGAAGTAAGAGATTGTGTATTTTCCTATGATGATAAAATAGATGCTGTCAAAGGCATTTCTTTTGATGTACAGGAGGGGTCTTACACAACAATCATTGGGCATAATGGCAGCGGTAAATCTACCATTGCAAAGCTGCTGATTGGCTTATTGGAAAAGAAAAGCGGTTCAATTCGTATTGATGGAATGGAACTGAATGAAGAAAATTTATATGATATTCGCGATAAGATCGGTATTGTTTTTCAGAATCCGGATAATCAATTTATCGGTGCTACGGTTGCCGATGATATTGCATTTGGCTTAGAAAATCATCAAGTCGATCCATCGAAAATGGATGAGATCATTCAGGAATACGCGAAACGTGTCAGCATGTCTGAATTTTTGGCGCATGAACCGACACGTCTTTCCGGCGGACAGAAACAGCGTGTAGCAATTGCAGGTATATTGGCGATGCAGCCGGAAATCATCATTTTTGATGAAGCGACTTCTATGCTGGATCCTCAAGGAAAAAAAGAAATCAATGAATTAATTTATGAACTGCATGAAAAGAATCATTTGACGATTCTTTCTATCACGCATGATATTGAAGAGGCTGTCAAGAGTGATTATGTCATTGTATTAGATGATGGAAAAGTAATCATGGCAGGAAAGCCGGAAGATGTCTTAATGCATCAAAAGGAAATGATTGATTTAAAATTAGATATCCCATTTGCATTAAAAGCAGTCAATGAATTGAAAAAACAAGGAATTCAAATCAAAGATACAATAACAATTGAAGGGCTGGTGGAAGAAATATGCCGATTGAAGTAAGAAAATTGTCTCATATTTATAATGAAGATACCACTCTTCAGATGGCAGCACTGAATGAAATCAGTACGAGTATTCAGGATGGTGAAATGCTGGCGCTGATTGGGGAAACAGGCAGCGGAAAAAGTACTTTTGTTCAGCATTTGAATGCCTTGCTGCTGCCGACAAGCGGTGAATTGCAGATTGACGATCGTATTATTCGAGCGAATGAAAAAGCAACACAGCTGAAAAGCCTGCGCAAAAAAGTAGGACTGGTATTTCAGTTTCCTGAATATCAATTGTTTGAAGAAACAATTTTGAAGGATATTGCCTTCGGACCGAAAAATTTCGGTGTCAGTGAAGAAGAAGCCAATCAGTTAGCGGCAAAATATATTCAAGTCGTCGGATTGGATTTAAGTTATTTGGAAAAGAGTCCATTTGAATGCAGCGGCGGGGAAAAAAGAAGAATTGCCATTGCCGGCATTTTAGCTATGGATCCAGATATTCTGGTATTTGATGAACCGACAGCAGGTTTGGATCCGAAGGGTGCTAAGGATATGATGGAACTGTTCCGTGAACTGAATCAAAAATATCATAAAACAATTATTCTGGTGTCACATGATATGGAACATGTCATGAATTATTGTGACAGGGTCATTGTTTTAAATAAAGGAAAGATCTTAAAGGATTGTTCAGTCAAAGAATTTTTTAAGGAAAGTGATTTGCTTTATCAGCTGAATATTGATCCGCCAAGTATTTTAAAATTAAAAGATGCTTTGCGTGCCAAAGGTTTTCAAATTGATGATGATGCTTTGACTTTGGAAAGTGTTGCGGCATGCATTAAGAAAGAGGTGAGATCATGAAAAATTTTACCTTAGGAAGATATATGCCGATTGATTCATTTATGCACACTTTAGATCCGCGAGCGAAAATTGTCAGTATGTTTTTATTGATGATCGCTATTTTTATTCCGGCAGGCTTTGTTGGGTATATTACAATTGGATTGGTCATTGTATTGGCAATTTATGCATCTAAATTATCCTTACGATTTATGTGGAATGCCTTAAAACCAATCTATTTTATGCTGACGTTTTTGCTGATCATTAATATTTTGGTTGTGAAAAGCGGAGATCCGTTATTTACGGTTTTTGGCTTTACTATTTATACGAACGCTATTATGCATACATTGTACATAGCGATTCGTTTGATTTATATGATCTTGATTACGACATTGTTAACGGCAACTACTAAACCGATGGATATGACGACGGGGCTGGAGGATTTGATGGTACCGCTGAAAAAACTGCATGTACCGGCTCATGAAATTGCAATGATCATTTCGATTGCCTTGCGTTTTATTCCGACATTGATTGAGGAAACTCAGCGTATTATCAAAGCACAATCTTCTCGAGGTGTGGATCTGCAGGAAGGGAAGCTCATGGAAAAGATCATGGCAGTGCTTTCCTTAATTGTTCCATTATTTGTTTCTGCATATCAAAGAGCGGAAGATCTGGCCAATGCTATGGAAGCCAGAGGATATATTCCTGATCGCAAGAGAACACGCTACAAACAGCTGCATATTCATTTCCGTGATGTCTGTGTTCTGCTGCTTTGTGCTATTGTGATCGGTATCAGCATAGGAATTGCGATATGGTTATAAAATGTGTTGTCAGCTATGATGGCTCACAATACTGCGGATGGCAGGTACAGCCTCATTTAGCTACGATTCAGGGAGAAATTGAGCGGGTGCTTTCCATGATCTTGAATCATCCTATTTCAATTGTCGGCTCAGGCAGAACCGATACGAAGGTGCATGCTTTGGGACAAGTATTCAGCTTTGTCAGTGACAGAGATTTGACACCGGATCAATGGAAAACGGCTCTGAATCGTCTTTTGCCGAAAGATATCCGCATTGTTTCCGCAAGTGCTGTTTCAGATGATTTTCATGCACGTTTTGATGCAGTTCATAAGCGTTATGATTATTATGTCAGCTTTGAAACAGAAAATCCTTTTGTGCGGAATTATATGGCAATTGATCACGGAGAACTGGATATTGAAGCGATGCAGGAAGCTGCCGATGTATTTTTAGGGGTACATGATTTTACGAGTTTTACTTCGGCCAAAATTCATCAGGATAAAAACAGAGTGCGTCATATTACCCGCTGTGAGATGGTCCGACATGAGAAATATTTACAGATGATTTTTGAAGGAGATGGCTTTTTAAGATATCAGATTCGCATGATGGCAGCGACCTTGCTGGAGGTGGGCCATCACCGTTTATCTGCCTCTGATGTGAAAGATATGCTTGATGCCTGTGATAAGCATGCCTGCCGTTATAAAGCGGATCCATGCGGTTTATATTTAGTATCAGTTGATTATAAGGAGTGAGTGAAATGAAAGCCAATTATCATACCCATACGACACGCTGTCATCATGCCAGCGGCAGTGATGAGTCTTACGTAATCAGTGCGATTGAAGGAGGATTTCAAGAATTAGGTTTTTCTGATCATTCTCCTTGGAAATATGACACTGCTTTTGTTTCGAATATGCGCATGAAATTAGAAGAATTTGATAATTATTATGCGAGCATATCTGCTTTGAAAGAAAAGTATAAAGATCAGATCAGCATTAAGATTGGCTTAGAATGTGAATATTATCGCCGTTATATGCCATGGCTGGAACAATTCATCAAGGAAAAGAAATTGGATTATATTATTTTGGGAAATCATTATTTTGAAACAGATGAACTGCATATGTATTATGGATCTCAGTGTGATAAAGACAGTATGCTGGAAGATTATGTGCGTACTTGCATTGAAGGAATGAAAACCGGTCTTTATGCGTATCTGGCACATCCTGATTTGTATTGCCGATCCAGAGAATGGGATCATTTATCGGAGAAAGCGGCTCATCGTATTTGTCAGGCTGCAAAAGAAAATGATTTTATCTTGGAATATAATTTAGCCGGATTAAAAATGTCGCAGATGATTCACCAAGATTTATATCCGCATCCAAAGTTCTGGCAGATTGCTTCACAGTATCACTGCAAAGCAATTGTCGGAGTAGATGCACATGAAAACAGTGCCTTGGAAGATACACAGATGTATGAACAGGCAAAGAAAACCTTGACGGATTTAGGATTGGAAGTTGCAGAAACAATTGCTTTTTTGAAATAAAAAAGAATATAATAGAGAAAAGAAACCTTTTGATCAAAAAGGTTTTTCATTGGAGGAAAAATGAAAAGGGTAAAAGAAGCAGTAGGTTGTTTAAGTATTTGTCTTTTGGTCAGCGGCTGCGGTGAAACAGATACTTTGGCGATTGCCGATGAAAAAAATCTGCATTTGGAAGTAGCTTATGGAGAGGAATTCTCTTATACTCCGGAAAGTTTGGGAATTTCTGCCAATGACATGGAAAAAATTTCATACAATGAGATTGATCTGAACGCATTGGGAACACAGAAGATTATTTATCAGTACAATGATCAGGAATTGACAGTTGAAGTAACGATTGTAGATAAGGAGCCGCCGGTAATGAGTGCTCAGGATATTACCATCAGTGAACAGGAACTTAATGCAATAGACAGTTATATGCAGATCAGTGCTGTGGATAATTATGACGGTGATATCAGCAGTTCTGTAACCTGTGATCCAATTGATGTGTCCAGCATCACAGCACCGACAGTATTGACGCGGGTGTGCAGTGTGAAGGACAGCAGCGGCAATGAAGCCCAGACGACAGTTCAGATCAATGTGGAAGAGTCATCTGAGAGGATTGAAGTCTACGCCAGCGGTGTGGTGAATGGTCTGACAGTTGAACCGCATATTGTGGAAAATCCAGACAGCATCACAGTCATGGTCAATAAGTTCAATGCATTGCCGGATGATTATGCACCAAGTGATCTCGTTGATATCGGAGGCGGTTATCAGCTTCGCCAGGAAGCTGCCGTGCAGTATGCGGCAATGAAAGCTCAGGCAGATGCCGATGGCATTGTTTTGAATGTTTTATCTGCTTATCGAACGAAGAGTTATCAGGAAGGCTTATTCTGGAATTATGTTAATACTCAGGGTGAAGAATATGCAGCCGTTTATTCAGCTGTGCCTAGAAGAAGTGAGCATGAACTGGGATTGGCTATTGATGTAGGGGATAACTATTACCTGGATGAAAATTTGGATCATACGGCTACCGGTATTTGGCTGAATGAAAATGCTGCCAAGTATGGATTTATCATGCGTTATCCTGAAGATAAAGTCTTAACGACTCAGTATGGCTTTGAAGCTTGGCATTATCGTTATGTTGGAGCAGAACTGGCCATGAAACTGAAAGAAAGCAATTTGACACTCGAGGAATACTATCAAGTTGAATCGATGGAGGATGGCAATTCTTATCGTTTTTATTAAAAAATCTATTATATTGAATCATATTACTTCTTTTGAAAATAAGTAAATTTGAGGGCTGATTTTGACGGTTTGTTTAAAATCAGTCTTCATACATAAAATATTATGAAAAAACGCAATAAATGCTTGACTTTACGCGATTTTATACTAGAATATAAGAAGGCACTTTTAGCCTTTGTAGCCCCGGAAACTACATAGGAAAGGAAATTAAAGATATGCGCCAAACAACATTTTTAAAGCCTGCAGAAGTGACTCGTACTTGGTACGTAGTTGATGGTGCAGGATTGACATTAGGTCGTCTAGCAACTGAAGTTGCAGCTGTGTTACATGGAAAACACAAACCAACATTTACACCAAACGTTGACTGCGGTGATTACGTTATCGTTATCAATGCTGATAAGATCGTAATGACTGGTGATATGGAAGGTAAGAAATATTACAACCACTCTCAGTATAGAGGAGGTCTGCGTACACGTAGTGCACGTGTGATGAAAGAAAGCTATACTGTTGAATGGGTTGAATTGGCAATTCATGGTATGCTGCCACACAACCGTTTAGGTGACCAACAGCGTAAACACTTATTTGTTTACAAGGGTGCTGAACACCCTCATGCAGCTCAGAAACCAGTTGCATTGGAAATTAAGGGATAGGAGGATAGGATATGGCTACTAAGAAAACAAACGTAACATACATTGGTACAGGACGTCGTAAAACTTCTGTTGCTCGTGTCTTCATGACTCCTGGTAAAGGAAATATCACTGTTAATGGTAAAACATTGGAAGAATATTTGCCTTTGGAAACTTTAATTATGGTTGTTAAGTCACCACTTGAATTGACTGGTACATTAGGTCAGTTCGATATCAAGATCAATGTTCAGGGTGGAGGATACACTGGACAGGCTGGTGCAATGCGTCATGGTGTTGCCAGAGCTTTACTTGAAGCAAGCGCTGATTACAGACCTGCTTTAAAAGCAGCTGGATTCTTAACTCGTGACCCACGTGCTAAAGAACGTAAGAAATATGGCCTCAAGGCTGCCCGTCGCGCTCCGCAGTTCAGCAAGCGCTAAACTTTATCAAAAGTGGTCAAAAACCC
>CALUVS010000014.1 GCA_944324265.1 uncultured Traorella sp. | reverse complement strand
CGAATCAAATCTGTATGCTCCAATATTTCAATTTTTTCATCTTTATGACCAGAAATTATTTGTGAGGCATCTTCTGAAAGTTTTTTTACAATTTTGCTCACATCTTCTGTCATTGAAGCAGTCAATATGATTACTTTTGGGTCGATATATGAACTGTCAATTTTAATTTCGACCTGCATGATAATCACCTCTTTCTTTTTCCTTACAATGTCATTATAAGTAAAGCAGATAATAGTTTCAATGAATTTGCGATAGTTGGTTGATTTCAAAACACAACTGGTCAAAAACCGTTCTGAGTTCTTAATATGAATAGCGGCAGAGAGTTCTCCCTGCCGCCTTTTTAACTTATGCAAAGATAATTTCCTTTTCTACAATTTCCTTTGCACACGCTTGTATGTTATTTATCCTCTGCACCCATTCTAAGGCGTTTTCTGCTTTTAACTGCTCCGTAATACCCTGCGCCCGTTTCATCTGCTCTTTAAGTCTTTCCATACGCTCCTGTGCTTGTTTATCTATATCGGCAAGATAAGTGTTCAGCCTGCCGCTTGTAAGTAACGTTGTGTATGTATTTCTGTGGTATTCTTTCAGATACCGCAAGTGACGCTGTCCCCACGAACCGATAAGCTGTTCTTTTTCGGCTGGTAAAATAAGACACGGGATATAATAATTTCCTTGCAGTTCATACTACAGACCTTTTTGCTCGTTATAGATGTACTGTTCCATTTTGTAATCCTCCAAAATCATATATTCGCACATATATCACAGTTTTCCGATTGCCACACCTTGTTATATCGTGTTATCAGTTTTTCCTGCCCTTGCTTTTGCCTTTATAACCTCTTGGAGCAAGGGTAAAACGGTGTGAAATCGTATAAAGGGATAAGGCGAGCAGATTGCGAAAAATCCTTTATTTTCAACGGTTTCAGAGGACTTTATTAAATCCCTATGAGGCAGTATAACCGCCTACATGATTTGGGGTTTCAAATTCCCATTTTACACAGTCTTATGTTTTCTTTTTCTCATGTAAATAACAAATATGATCATGAAAATAACAAAAGCAGCTATCACTGTATACAATACAGGATGATAATATTCAATACTATCATTCAGATAGACATCATACTCAATCAGTTCTCTGCCTTCATAGCTGACAGTTACAACGCCTAATTTATCTCCTTTTTTGTTTTTATAAGTTATTTCTTCAATTCCCTCATAATGATATTCTAAATCATCCGACGTCACCGTATTTCTCAAATAAACAGAAATATTATCTTTTCCCCGAATAGAATATGTATCAATCTTGCCCCATTTCACATCTATTTCTTCTAATACTTGTCCCTTTTTTATGATATCTATATAATCATAATTCTCAGCATAATAATTATAGATCGTTAAACTGTCACAAACGGCATTCTCTCGATTTGATATATCTGCTCCCAGTACCACTTCTAAATAATCAATATCATTATAACTGGCAACAGAAGCTAAGCATAATCCGGCACCATAAGTAAATCCGCTTTTAGCCCCTAATATATTGCCGATATCTAAATTGCCGCCATAAGCTGTCAGAGTACTGTTCAGCGTCCGATTTATACTAGAAATCGTATAAGTCCTCGATTGAAATATCGTACGAAAAGTCTCATTCTCCAAAGCATGCATCAGCAGTTTGGCTACATCACTGGCAGTAGAATAATTTTCATCAGAATCCATTCCTATCGCGTTGTCAAACTTCGTATCATGAAGACCAATCTCTTCTGCCTTTGCATTCATCAGTTCTACAAAAGCCTCATTGCTGTCAAATCCATTTAAAATAATAGCATTCACACAATCAGCCCCGCTGGGCAGTATGACCCCATAAAGCAAATCTCTGTAAGTAACCTCATCACCAATTCTGAGCCCTGCCTGCGAATATCCGGTTAATCCTCTGAAAACATCACTCGTAATCGTAACCACTTCCTCTAAATTCTCAATATGCTCTATGGCAACTAAAGCCGTCATGATTTTCGTTAAACTTGCAATCTGTACTTTTTCATTGCTGTTTTTTTCATATAAGATACTTTTATCCTCTAAATTATAAAGTATTACATGATCACTTGTTATATCAAAAATTTCCTCTTCAATATCTGCTGCTTGTTCCTGATACTCCTCTGCATTTACAGATATATCATTAAGCGTGCAGCTGATCAATACTGATATGAATAATAATCCCTTTACAATCTTTTTCATTTTATCCCTGCTTTACTATTTTATAGTATAACATTTATATCTTCAATTTGTTCCAAAAACATATGATCCAAAATCAGATTCCATCATTTGCTTGTGTCATAAAACTGGTTCTTTCATTCTTCATGCTTCATATGAAAAAAGACTAAGATTAACGGTATTCAGTCATCTTAGTCTTTATTTCAAATAAAGTTTTTACAAGTGATTACTTTTTAAACTTGATTGCAGCCTGAGCAGCAGCCAAACGTGCGATAGGCACACGGAATGGTGAGCAAGATACATAAGTCAAGCCTACTTTGTGGCAGAATTCGATAGAAGAAGGATCCCCGCCGTGTTCACCGCAGATACCTAATTTGATATCCGGACGAACAGAACGTCCTAATTCTGCAGCCATCTTGACTAATTTGCCGACACCCTTCTGGTCGATACGAGCAAATGGATCTTGTTCATAGATCTTCTTATCATAGTAATCTGATAAGAATCCTCCGGCATCATCACGGGAGAAGCCGAATGTCATCTGAGTCAAGTCATTTGTACCGAATGAGAAGAATTCTGCTTCTTCAGCAATTTCATCTGCTAATAAAGCAGCTCTAGGAATTTCAATCATTGTACCGATCTTGTACTCTACTTTTGTATTGTTGCGAGCCATAACTTCTTCAGCCTTCTTCACAACAACATCTTTAACATATTTTAATTCAGCTTTGTCGCCGACAAGCGGAATCATGATTTCTGGATGTACATTGAATTCAGGATGTTTCTTATTGACATTGATGGCAGCCTGAATGACAGCTTCGGTCTGCATTTCTGCAATTTCTGGATAAGAAACAGCTAAACGGCATCCACGGTGTCCCATCATAGGGTTAAATTCGTGAAGACTTGTGATGACAGCTTTTAATTCTTCCACAGGCATTTCCATTTCTTCTGCAATTGCCTTGATATCTTCTTCATTTGTAGGCAGGAATTCATGCAGAGGTGGATCCAAGTAACGAATGGTTACCGGCAATCCCTGCATCACTTCATAAATGGCTTCAAAGTCGCCCTGCTGAATTGGCAGCAGTTTTGCCAATGCTTTTCTTCTTTGTTCTTCATTCTTTGAAACGATCATTTCACGAACAGCTTTAATTCTGTCTGCTTCAAAGAACATGTGTTCTGTACGAACCAAGCCAATACCTTCAGCACCAAATGCAAGTGCTTGTTTTGCATCTCTTGGTGTATCTGCATTTGTTCTTACCTGTAATTTACGAGTCTTGTCAGCCCAGTTCATGAATCTTTCAAAGTGTCCTGAAATTGTCGCTGGCACAGTCTTGATTGCCTGCCCGTAAATATTACCTGTAGAACCATCCAATGAGATTGGATCGCCTTCTTTATAAGTTACGCCGCCAACTGTAAAAGTCTTAGCTTCTTCATCAATCTTGATATCACCGCATCCAGAAACACAGCAGCGTCCCATACCACGAGCAACAACAGCTGCATGAGAAGTCATACCGCCGCGAACTGTCAAGATACCTTGAGCCACGTTCATACCTTCAATATCTTCTGGTGAAGTTTCCAAACGAACTAAGATGACTTTTTCACCTTTTTCTGCTTTTGCGATTGCATCTTCAGCAGAGAATACAACATTACCTGTTGCAGCTCCCGGAGAAGCAGGAAGAGCTGAAGCGATTGGTTTTGCATTCTTCAAATCTTCAGCATCAAACTGAGGGTGCAGCAAAGTATCCAATTGTTTTGGTTCAACTTTCATCAATGCTTCTTCTTCAGTAATCAAGCCTTCATCAACCATATCGCAGGCAATTTTCAATGCAGCTGCAGCTGTACGTTTTCCGTTACGAGTCTGAAGCATGTATAATTTACCGCCTTCAATTGTAAATTCCATATCCTGCATATCTCTATAATGGTGTTCCAAACGATCACAGATTTCCACAAACTGATTATAAGCTTCCGGCATTACTTCTTTTAATTGATCGATTGTCTGAGGTGTACGAATACCGGCAACAACGTCTTCCCCTTGAGCATTCATTAAGAATTCTCCAAACAGTTTCTTTTCTCCTGTTGCAGGGTTACGTGTAAAGGCAACACCTGTACCGCAGTCATTTCCCATATTACCGAATACCATGGACTGTACATTGACAGCAGTTCCCCAAGCACTTGGAATATCATTCATCTTACGATAATAAATTGCACGAGGATTGTTCCAGCTTCTGAATACAGCTTCCACCGCTTTGATCATCTGAACCTTTGGATCAGTTGGGAAGTCTTCATTTAATTCATCGTGATAGAATTCCTTGAATCTCTGAACCATTACCTTCAGATCATCTGCGTCCAGATCAGAATCCAGTTTTACACCTTTAGTTTCTTTAATTTCATCAATAATTGTTTCAAAACGAGCTTTTGACAGACCCATTACTACGTCTGCAAACATCTGAATAAAACGACGATAAGAATCATAAGCAAAACGAGGATTATTCGTTTTTTTCGCAATTGTTTCTACAACTTCATCATTGATCCCTAAGTTCAAGATTGTATCCATCATTCCCGGCATAGAAGCCCGAGCACCGGAACGTACAGAAACCAATAATGGATTTTCCTTATCACCTAGTTTTTTGTTTACTTTTGCTTCGAGTTTTTCCAAAGCAGCGAAGATTTCCTCTTTGATTTCATCATGAATCGTTTCCCCATCTTCGTAATAACGATTGCAGGCTTCAGTAGTCACTGTGAAGCCGAATGGTACAGGCATTCCGAGATTGATCATCTCAGCTAAGTTTGCCCCTTTGCCACCCAGCAATTCACGCATGTCGCCGCGGCCTTCAGAGAACAAATATACATATTTTGTCATCTAAATACTCCTCCTATATTTTATGTAATCGCTTACTTTATTATTATACAATTATTCGTGTGCATAATCTAGTGTTTCTTATCGAAAACTTTTCTCAAATGACTTTCTGCATCCCTATTTATAAGAAAACTGAAATTTTAATGAACAATGACATAACTGTAATTGACATGTTTTTTGAATACTGTTACACTACTAAACGAAAGATAAATGCGAGGTGAAGTGCATGAATGATCCTTATACTGTTTTAGGTGTCAGTCACAATGCCAGTGAACAAGAAATTAAAGAAGCTTATCGCAAACTGGCAAAAAAATATCATCCTGACGTCAATCCCAATAACCCTGAAGCAGCCAAGAAAATGAATGATATCAACGTTGCTTATGATACACTCAAAAGCAATGGTTTCCATTATAACGCCAATCAATATCAGAATACCGGTTATCAGCAGCAACAGCAATATCAGCAGCAAGGATATTATTATGGACCATTCTTTTGGTATACAAATACAAATCAAGGCCAAAATCAAAATTATCGAAATTATCAATATCAGCGGAATGTCCGACGCCCATCCATTTTCTATTATTTGATTGCCTTCATGCTGATTAACTTCCTGATCAACATGTTATTCGGCGGTTTCTTCTATCGCCCATATCGCTATTACTGGCCATATTACGATAACAGCAATCAAACACAGCAGGAAATGCCTTATCAAAACGATTAATAAGCAAAAAGCCCTATCATTCAGGGCTTTTATTTTCATCAATTCGTTCCAATTTAAATACTACCGGACGCAGACCATCCGGACAGCAGGCAATATGCACATCATCCATGCCCAATACTTTTCCGTTGCCAATCAAAACATTGACCGGCATCACCAAAGACTGCCAAGCCATATGACAAAAACCATCCGGAATATCATTGCCAAAGATTCCTTTGGTCTCATATACTTCTCCTTCTTTGAATACAGGACAAGGAATCGGCTCATGTCCATATTCTTTGGCTAATTCTGCATTATTCATTACTTTTAAAACTGTTATTCTGCACCTCATAAAATCTCCTATTATTTATTTTAAAATCTTTTGGCTGTTTTGATTCATATATGGAATCAAGACAAAATCTTTGCAGATGCATATCTTATTCTTTAATAAATTTTGAATCAGAAGCCGGAATTCCTGCTTCATCAGAAACATATCTTTCTGCTCTCATATGCAGGTCATATTTTTCACGCAGTTCGGCAATCGTCTTCATCATCGGTGAAGCATGATGAATATCCAATGACTTCTGATCTTTCCAGCTGTCAATCAGCAAAACCGTTTCATCATCATTCATCGGAAAGAAATACTCATATCGTTCATTTCCTGCTTCCTTGCGGATCAAATCCGCTGTGCCGCTCTGTTCCATTTCTTCTGCAAACTTGCGTGCACTGCCGTTTTTCCCGGTATAATACAAATTCATTGTAATGCTCATAAACTTACTCCTTTTTTATTATTTTAACATCTTTTCATAGATCAAACTAAAAAAAAGATAACTCTTACTTATTTTTTACATGACTTCCACCTATATTCTACGAATAAGAGATGTTAAAGAAACAATCAAGACGATATAATAAACATGTAAGGAGGATTTCATATGAATCAATCATCCATCGGACAAACAATCGCACAAAAAAGAAAAGCCAAAAACATGACACAATCTCAGCTGGCAGAAAAACTGAATATCTCAAATAAAGCCATTTCAAAATGGGAAAACGGCAAATGTATGCCTGACTATAGCATCATTGAACAATTATGCAGCGAACTAGATATCACTTTAAACGAATTGATCAGCGGAAAAACTGAACCGGAAACAAATAATGAAAAACAGCTCTTAGATTTATTCAGAAAAATCCAAGAGCTTGAAAAACAGAAAAATATGATGCTGGGTTTATTTTTGATTGTCATGGGCATTGCCTTGATGGCACTCTCTCACACCTTTTCCGGATCTGATGTTCAAAACTTTCTTTCTGGTGCTTTATTAGGAATTTCAGTCGGTGAAATGCTGGTCGGTGTTTACTGCATCGTTCAAACCTATATTCAATGATCAGGCATAATGCTTGCCCACAGCATATATCCCTATAAATAATGCAGTCACATTCAGAAAGATCAGAATCACAAAGCATAGATATAAATATTGCGGCAAAAGCCAGCTCAATAAACCATAACACAGCGGATAGACAGTCAAAGTAATTCCGCTCCATATTTGACCTGCATAAACAATGTACGGCCAATTGGTATTGTTAAAATAAAGATACGGTATATGCATGCGGAAAAACCCGCTGGCAACATAATCTACTTGATACTGATCATAATAATCCGGCAATTTCTGTTTGATCAATACAAAAAAATACAAACCAAAAAGAGCCGCTAAAAATAGGATCAAAAATAGCATCCCTGCAGCCTGAGTTTCTATTTCCGCCAAGTGCGTCACAAATAAAAACAATACTTCTGCACAGCAGATAAACAAAAGGAAGAGATACACCCATTTCTTCTTTTTTTGATTGACTAAGATGGATTCCTGCGTCATCTGCAAAGAAGCTTTCACAATCTTGTCGACTTCTTCTTTCGGCAATTCATCTTCCATGCGTTTTCCCTGCAATAGCTCCGCTACACTGACATCCAGTGCATGTGCTAACGGCATCAGCATCGTCACATCCGGAAGACTTAATCCTCTTTCCCATTTACTGACTGCCTTATCAGAAACAAATAAACGGCCTGCCAGTTCTTTCTGTGTCATATTTTTTTGCTTGCGAACAGATGCAATAAATTGACCAAACTGTTCTTTATTAATTTCATTCATATTTTTTTA
Source organism: uncultured Traorella sp. (assembly GCA_944324265.1). Classification (GTDB taxonomy): domain Bacteria; phylum Bacillota_I; class Bacilli_A; order Erysipelotrichales; family Erysipelotrichaceae; genus Traorella. Next base: position 38,982 of record CALUVS010000014.1, on the reverse strand, counting down.
CCTCCTGCTTCCATTTTTCTATCGAAAAGCAAGAAAATCAACCGACTGTCAGTAGAATCGCTTATTCTCCGCGCTTTTGCTTCACGATAAAATACATAGTCAGACTAAAGAAGACAAAAGTAAGACCCAAGCATGGAAAATATAACGTTTCTGATAATACTGCTGTCAAAGGATGAGACAATAAACAAAGCAGAAGAAAAATCAATGTAAATATTCCGCAGACTGCAATCTTATAGGGATTGGTATTGACTCTGATTTCCACCTGACTTTTTCTGTCCATCAGCTTTCTTAAAGCATAGATCAGCTCTTCTTCATTTTCATAGCCATGATAGACAGGATATGTCTGCTTATAAAGCTGACCGTGAATCGATAACATCCGGCAGACCAAATAATAACCATTTTTATCTTCTTTCATATTCAATACTGAAATAATCTGCGGAACAATTCCTTCCAAATTCAAATTCAGATCACTCTCAGCATAATAAAAGATTTTCTTGAGCTGATTCAAATGTCTTTCAGTCTGCACTGCACTTTGAATCAAAGCAGTCAGTTCATTGGAAACATGAATATAGTTCATTGCATTGATCACATACATTCTTTTTTGATGATCCTGCACAAATATCAAAATATCTTTTTGGTTTTTACGTCCCAGACGAAGAGCCAATAGAATAATCAAACCCGTTATCAGCACTGTCAAAACAACGGATATGATCTGAATCGGCAGATTCATTTCCATAGACAGAAATGTCAGAACAATCAAACTGATCATTGAGATAAGAACTATCGCCAATATACTTAATATCAAACGCAATGCATATTTATTTTTATACTTTGTATTTTCACTCATCCATATTTTCATATTTTTATTGTAAGATAGACCTGAATTGAAGTCAAATTGTGAATAAAAAAAATCCTTCTGTACATTTCTTTGTACAGAAGGAAGATGAAAATTAAATGCATTTCTGCATATTATTTTCTGACTGAAGCTTATTTTTCAGCTGCTTTCTTCATTCTTTCTTTGGCTTCTTCTACTGTTTCGCCTTCTTTTGTAAAGAATTCATCAATGAAAGCATCTGCGACATGATTATATCCATCGACAAATGTCTTCTCTACTTTTTCATATCCCTGGACTACACTCTTTTCAATTTTCTCATATCCATTCACAACATTCTCTGCAATTTTTTCATTCATTTCAACTAATTTAGATTTTGACATTTTCTTTTTCCTCCTTCAAGCAATTGTATTATTTCAGAAAAGCTTTAAATAAATGTCAAATATTTGTTTCTGTTTTGTTAAAGTGTTAAAAAAGCACTATTGCATGAATACAATAGTGCAGATTCAATTACTTTTTCAGTTCGGCTAAACGAGAAGCAGTTAATTCATATTGCTGCTGGTAGTTAGCCAGTTTTTCTTTTTCAGCTTCTACTTTCGCTGCCGGTGCTTTATTGGTGAAGTTTGGATTGCTCAGCATTCCTTCACAGCGTTTGATTTCACTTGTCAAACGAATCAGTTCTTTTTCGCATTTAGCAATTTCTTCTTCCTTATTGACAACATCAGCCAAAAGAATTGACAATGTACCATTTAAGATCGTACGGGTTACCATTTCTTCATTGGAATCTTCTGTGATCCAAGTAGCTTTGCACATCTTGAATAAAATGGCTGCAATCGCTTCATTGCAGGCACGGATGTTGTTGTCTGTGTCCTTGATCAATACATTGACCGGAGCGCTTGGCTTCAGGTTATAAGTTGTTTTGATTTCTCTTACAGCCTGAATCATGGTAATCAGTTCATTGACTTCATTCATTTCCTGTTCAGAGATCGTGATATCTACTGGTTTTGGCCATGTTTCCTGATTGATGGAAGCATAAGCATGCGGAAGTGAAGTGTAAATTTCTTCTGTAACAAATGGCATAAATGGATGAACCAAACGAACAATAGCAGATAGCACTGTGATCAAAGTAGATACACAGGCATGCTTGATCTGTGCATCTTCACTATTTAATTCAGCTTTGCAGAGTTCGATGTACCAGCTGCAGAAATCATCCCAGATGAAGTTGTAAAGCTCATTGCCGACCAATGCAAATTCAAAGCGTTCCATATTGGCGGTAACACTTTCCAAAGTTTCATTGAAACGTTTTAAGATCCATTTATCAATCATGCTGGCATGAGTTAAGTCAATATCTTCCAAAGACATATTTTCATCCAGCTGCATGCATACAAAGCGTGAAGCATTCCAGATCTTATTGATGAAATTCCAGCTGGCTTCTACTTTTTCAGGAATGAAACGCAAGTCTTGTCCCGGTGTAGAGTTTGTAGTTAAAAAGAATCTTAATGCATCACATCCGTATTGATCAATTACATCCATTGGGTCAACACCGTTGCCCAAAGATTTGGACATTTTTCTTCCTTGGGCATCACGTACCAATCCGTGAATCAAGACATCCTTAAATGGACGAGAATGAGTCGCATAGCGTGCTTGAAAAGCCATACGAGCTACCCAGAAGAAGATGATATCATAACCGGTTACCAAAGTATTATTTGGATAATAGCGTTCCAGATCAGCTGTTTGATCCGGCCATCCCAAAGTTGAGAAAGGCCATAAAGCACTGGAGAACCATGTATCCAATACATCTTCATCCTGTACCCAGTTTTCAATATCTTCCGGATCTGTTTCACCTACATAGATTTCACCTGTTTCCTTGTGATACCAAGCAGGAATACGGTGACCCCACCATAACTGACGGGAAATGCACCAGTCTTCGATATTTTCAAGCCATTGCTGGAATGTGTGTTCAAAGCGTTTTGGTGTGAAATGAATTTTTGTTTCTTCATTTTCCTGTGCCTTCAATACAGCTTCAGCCAATGGTTTCATCTTAACAAACCACTGTTTGCTTAAATATGGTTCTACGATAACGTCGGTTCTTTCAGAGTGCCCAACTTGGTGAAGATGCTTTTCAATGTGATCTACAACACCTCTTGCCTCAAAATCAGCCACCAAAGCTTTGCGGCATTCAAAACGATCCATGCCCTCATATTTGTGTGCCAAGGCATTCATCGTACCATCCGGATTCATACAGATCGGCATCGGCAAGTTATATTTCTTTGCCAAAGCAAAGTCGTTTGGATCATGTGCCGGCGTGCATTTCATAACAGCTGTACCGAAAGACATATCAATGTAATCATCAGCCATGATCGGCAATGCTTCTCCATTGGCTGGATTGATGGCATGCATGCCGATAATATCTTTGTATCTTTCATCTTCAGGATGTACAAAAATGGCCTGATCCGCAAACATAGTTTCCGGACGAGTCGTTGCAATAACCAATTTCTGTCCAGTTTCCACAATCTCATAGTTGAAATAATACATTGCACCTTCCACTTCTTTGTGGATAACTTCAATGTTGCTTAACGCTGTTTTGGCTTTTGGATCCCAGTTGATAATTCTTTCCCCCTGATAGATCAATCCATCATTGTACAAATCCACAAAGATTTTTCTGACAGCTTTGCTTAAGCCTTCATCCAGCGTAAATCTTTCTCGGGTATAATCCAAGGATAAGCCCAGTTTTGCCCATTGTTTACGGATAAAAGAAGCATATTCTTCTTTCCATTCCCAAGCTCTTTCCAAGAATTTTTCACGTCCGATATCATAACGAGAAATGCCTTCATCTTTTAAACGAGCATCTACTTTTGCCTGTGTGGCGATACCGGCATGATCCATTCCCGGCAGCCACAGGGTATCAAAGCCCTGCATTCTTTTATAGCGAGCAATAATATCCTGCAAAGTCGTATCCCATGCGTGACCTAAATGCAGCTTTCCGGTAACATTTGGCGGCGGTATTACCATACAGTATGGACTTTTGGCTGTATCCCCTGCCGTAAAGTATCCTTCCTTCAGCCAACCTTCATATTTGCCTTCTTCCACTTCATGAGGATTGTATTTTGGTGCTAATTCTTTATTCATATCTCTTCCTCCATTCATGATCCAATATACTAAACATTTTTACATTTCTGCGAATACCATTTTTAATGGCATATTCTCGGCGAATACCCTCCATGGTAAAGCCAAGCTTAACCAGCAAGTTCTCACTTCGCTCATTGCCTTCCATGACATTGGCTTCAATACGCCGATAATGACAGAACTCAAAACCTACGGCAAGCATCCTGTTTAATGCTTCCTGCATATACCCTTTTTTCCCAAATTTAGGATTCAGTATAAACCCAATCTCAACAATATCATCTTCTTCACTGTGAAAATAACACACCCCTATGACCTTATTGATTTCCTTTAAGACAATGGCATAGGGAGATGGATTTCCCTGCTGACGATAGCTGAGATATTCAACACGAATAAACTGGGCAGTCCTCTCATAACTCAGCGGTGAAGCATATAAATACTGGGTGGTCACAGGCAAAGACATGTATTCATATATATCTTTGGCATCCTCTGACGAAACCATACGAAGCAATAATCGTTCACTTTCAATTTCCGGTAACTGCATATTCCCTCCAACTACAAAAAAAAGCATCCCAAAGGACGCTTAACGTGGTACCACCTTATTTTACACAACTCTGTGCCTCATCTTTTTAACGCAAAGTTACGTATTTTCCTACTCTTCTTTCAGAAAATCTACTCCAAGACTACCTTCTCATGTCTTCACTATTCTGTTTCACCATCCCAGAACTCTCTGTAAGCTATTCCATGATACTCCTTCTTTTCTTCGTATTTTATGGTGCTATTATAGCACAACAAAATTACTTTTCAAGAGTTAAGGTATCAAGATGCATTGTTTTGGCAGAATTGGCTGATTTTTATTCAGACTTTTTATTTCATCGACATCAATTTGATACCTAGAAGCAATACTTTCATACGTATCATCATTTTTGGCAATGATCAAGCGACAGCTTGTATACACATTTTGATTATCTTCAAACAAATCTTCTATCCCTTCAATGGTGATTTCATCATCATCCTGCTTAATGATCATGCTTTGTTCATCTTTATTCTCTTCCTTAATGCCTTCAATTTCAAAATCCAGATAAATCATGATACCATCATCCACTACACCATTGACATCTTTCAAACGAATAAGAAATTCTTCCCCATTCAGTTTATTCGATGGCGCAAAAATATCCATTTCAATGCTTTCTTCATAATTGCGAAGCCGTCCTTCACTGATAAACTGTCCGCTGACCTTGACATAGCCAATCGCTCTTTTGCCTTTATTTTCCTGACTGTATTCCAGAAATTCATTGGCTTGTACATTGACTAAATTCTCAATTTTGATTCCATTCAATATCTTTTTTTCTACATTCATTGCTTTCATCTATGTTCCTCCCCTATAATGTATGTGATGACAGCTATGTTTATGAAAGAACAAAAAAAGAAAGGATGCAAGGATGAAAAATGATAGAATTTTCAATCTAAAAGATAAAAGGACTCTCAAAGAACCATTGGCAGAATTTTTTCACAGCAAATGGCAGATACCGAAAGAAGAATATCTGACCAGTATGAATCAAGCCTGCAATCATTCAACTATTATTCCCAGCTGGTATTTGGTATTGGATGAAGATAAGATCATTGCCGGAGCCGGTGTCATTGAAAATGACTTTCACCAGCGCACTGATCTTTTTCCGAATGTATGTGCATTGGTTGTTGAGAAAGATTATCGCGGACAAGGCATTGCCAAAAAGCTGTTGAATCATATCTGCCAAGATATGAAGCAAAAAGGCATTGATACCTTGTATTTGATCACTGATCATGCTTCTTTCTATGAACGTTTAGGATGGGAATATATCGGAAACATTCTGGATAATGATCAAAATGAAGTACGTATGTATCAGCACAAGGAGGAATCATGAAACAGTTTTTCAGACAAGTAAAACAATGGGCATCAATGAATCCTGAAATTGATTGTATCTTACTTGTCGGCTCCTATGCCAGAAATACGGCTAAAACTGATTCCGATATTGATTTGGTGATCATAAGCAATCATAAAAATGATCTTGTTCAAGATTGCGCAATATTTGCCTTTTTTGGTCCGATCCGACACAAACAAATTGAATATTATGGTGCCTGCACTTCCTGGCGGATTTTTTATGAAAATGGACTTGAAGCTGAATTTGGTCTTGTGGACCGTTCTTGGATTCAAATGCCATTGGATGAAGGCACTGCTCATGTACTGCAGGATGGATTTCAAGTTCTTTATGACAAATATGATTATATGAAACAGATAAAAAGTACCTGACGGTACTTTTTATTTTACGGCATTCATCAATTCTTTAACGGCTTCTTCGCTGACGGCATCATAGTCAAACGCTTCATGGTAAGCATAGCTGACATGATTGGCCGTTGTTGTGAGATCCTGACGCCAGCATTTGGCAGAAGAATGCACTTGTCTGATCTTGGTCTTTTTGATAAAGTCTTTGACATTGTGCGCTTTGATGCCGCTGCCGGCCAAAATTTCAATTTGATCCTGATATTTTTCTGTCAGCTCGGCAATCAGTTCTTCTCCTTCCGGTGCGGTTGCTTCCAAGCCGCTGGTCAGAATACGATCAATGCCGATCCTGATCAATTGTTCAATGGCTTCATAAGGATCTTTGACACAATCAAAGGCTCGATGAAAAACAGCTTCCTTCTGATAGGAATGAATGAGTTCACACATCTTTTTCGTTAAAACTTGATTAATTGTACGATCCTCATTCAAAAAGCCGAAAGCAATGCCGTCACAGCCATTGTCAAGCAGGATCTTTGCATCTTCAAACATGACTTCAATTTCTTTTTCATTATAACAGAAGCCTGCCCCTCTTGGACGAACCATGCAGATGATAGGAATGGTACAAGCTTTTTTAGCACATTTCAAGGACGCCAAAGAAGGAGTCAATCCGCCCAGATGCAAAGCAGAATTCAATTCAATGCGGTCAGCTCCTCCATTCTGTGCACAAAGAGCATCCTCATAGCTGCCGCAGCATATTTCTACGATCGTTCTCATTATTCCACCAAATGACTGTCGATCCATTCCTGAGAGGCTTTGACATGTGTGCAATGCCCATCTGCATCACGCATCACACGATAGACACAAGCCTCTTGTTCATCCTGTGCCGCAACAAACGAGAAAGCTTCAATATTTGTCGCCGCCCCGTATTCTCCATACTTATTCACAGCAATGACACTAAGATCCCCGGCTTCTTTTCTTCTTTGGATCAAAGAAGCATTCAGATCATTGACCGCTTTTTCACACGCTGCCTGCGGATGCATTCCTTCTTTCATCAGACGAACAATTTCATAGCTGATGCATCCTTTCATCAGATCCTCCCCTAATCCGGTAGCACAGGCACCGCCGATCTGTGAATCAGCATAAAAGCCGCTGCCGACAAGCGGAGAATCACCGACACGGCCTTTCTTTTTCATAAACAAACCGCTGGTAGATGTCCCTGCCGCAATCTTGCCCTGATGATCAAGTGCCACACAGCCAATCGTATCATGACCGATATACGGCTTTAAAGGCTGTACTTCTTCCTGTATTTTTTCAAGATAACGCTGCTTCGCATTTTCCGTCAGCATATCTTTTTTTTCAAATCCTGCTTTCAAAGCAAACTGTTCAGCTCCCTCACCCACCAAAACACAATTGACTTTTTCTTGGGATAATCTTTTAGCTACCAGAAAAGGATTGGCAATATTTTTCATCGCCGCTGCACAGCCGATATCCAAGGTATCCCCATCCATATAAGCTGCATCCAATTCTACTTCCATTTCTTCATTCGGTAAGCCGCCATATCCCACAGAAATAAAGGTTGGGTTATTTTCTACTTCACAAATAACTGTTTCCAAAAGCTCTCCTGCGCTTTTTCCCGCGAGCATTTCTTTTTTTCCTTTTTCGACTCCTTCTAAGGACATACGCCATGTTGAAATAATTGTTCCCATATTTCCCTCCGCAAATATACTTATATTTCAATATTTTTCTTTTTTAACCGATATTCGACCCATTCATTGACAGCTGTATAAATGACCGCAAAGATAGGAACACCGATAAACATACCGAGAAAACCAAATAGTCCGCCGAATACGACAACGGAAAACAAAATGGCAAAGGAAGGCAGCCCCAGTTTATCTCCTAAAATAATCGGTCCTAAAATATTGCCGTCAAATTGCTGGATAGCCAATATCATCAATGCAAAATACAAACCAAGATGCCAATCCATGATCGTTAAGATAAATATTCCCGGAATGGCGCCGATAAACGGCCCGAAGACCGGAATCATATTGGTCACTCCGACAATGACACTCAGCAATAACGCATAAGGCATCTGAAAAATCGTCATCGCTATATAGGTAATAATACCGATAATCAATGAATCAATCGCTTTTCCGATAATAAAATTATTGAAGATATCGGCACTGATCTTAGAAAAACGGCACAGATGATCAGCATGATCCTGATTAAAAATTGCATAGACGACACGTTTCAGCCCATACATGAAATTTTCTTTTTCAAGCATCAGATACAAACCAGCTACTAATCCGACCAATGTATTGATAATGGTAGAAGTCACCTGTGTACCAATTTGGAACACCTGCGGCAAGCTTGTTGATAAAATAGCTGTTCCCCATTCCATCAGCTGACTTTCCAGATTTTTAAAGATCGTATCTACTACTAAATTCATATCAATATTGTTATCGGCAATAAATCGTTCCACAGATGCAATAAAGTTTTTGATCAAATCCGGAGCCTGTCTGGCCAATGAAACAATAGATTCGCCTAACTGCGGCAGCAAGATGGCAAAGAAAGCCAGCACCACCAAGATTCCCAAGATCAAAGCCAAAATTGCTGCCAGCGTTCTTGCACTGCTTTTCTTCAATCCTGCTTTTTCAAACAAAGCATGCAATTTCATCATCGGCTTATCCAGCAAAAAGGCAATTACAAAGCCGATAATAAAAGGCGACAACAAAGAAATAGTACCGGAAAACCATATCTTGACCGACTCAAAGCGAAGCAAAATAAAATAGAAAAGAATAGCTGTTATAGCTACTCCACTGTAAAGCTTAAACTTAGTCTTGAATTCATCCCTCATTACTATCTCCATTTCTTGCCATTAATTCATCTACTGTCACAAATTGATAGCCCTGTTCTGCCAAAATCGGCAAAATTGCTTCAATGGCCTGAGCAGTAGAATCATAAAGATCATGACAAAGTACAATCGCTCCATCATGAATATACGGCAGTATTTCATTGATTACCGCATCCTTATTGCGGCTCTGCCAATCCAATGAATCAATATCCCACATGATAAATGGTACACCCACATTGGCTTCAATTTCAGGATTGCTGAAGCCTCCGGGAGGACGAAATACGGTAATATCATGCCCAGTCAAAGAATAAAAAATATCTTCTGTCTGTGTCACTTGGTTCATATAGGATTCCACACTTAGATCCGTAAAATATGGATGATCATAAGAATGAGAAGCAACCTGATGACCTTGTTCCACCAAATAACGAGTCACATCCGGAAACCATTGCATACGGCTGCCCAGCTCAAAGAAAGTTGCCCGTCCATCATATGGCAAAAAAGCATCAGCAATCCGTTTTGTTGTTTCACCATTCGGTCCATCATCAAAAGTAAACGCAATCATCGGACGATCATCCACTGTATGCGTCTTAGAAACAATTGGTTCATATTCCAAAATAGATGGAATATTTTTATTCTGAAGCTTGAAAAGATTTTTCTTTTCTTCAAAGTTCATCTTTTCTTCTTTTATTATGCCATTTTCCGTATAGCCTAAAGTAATTCCAGATTTATCCATATCACTGACAAATAAATTCTCTTTGTTCTTGAAAGGAATCAGACCGCGATTGCGAATACAATCCTTTGGTTCAAGAACTCGATTCGCTTTTAAATCATATACAAAGGCATCCTGGATATTTGTCACTTCCTGCACAGGTTTTTTATTTTCTACTTGATCATAAACTCGTGTCTTCATCGATACAGCCACATACTGATCAAACACTTTTTCACTGTCATAATCCATATAGACTGCACCCTGTTCATCTTTCATCTTCTTTGATTTTTCCACAAAGGCATTGATCTTCTGATCGAGTAATTCATTTTGAAATTTTGGATAATGCAGTGCATAAACACAGTCTTCATTTTTATAAACATCACTGACAATTTCTTCTCCGGCTAGTTTTGTTTTTGTATCCGCATTCGCATAAGCTTCATCAATCAGACTCTTCTCACCAAAAAATAACATGTAAGCACAAGTGCCTGCAGCAACCATCAACACACAGCATAAGCCTGCCAATACCTGTGTTTTCAAACGAAATCTTTTTCTTTTTTTCACTACTTTAGTATTCATAAAACCTTTCCCTTTTCATCAATATAATACTATCATGGTAACTATAAAAAGTCATCTTTTTCTCTAGTTAATTTTACAATATAAAAGCGAAGAATTTCTAAATAAATCTGAAAATTTCAATGAATTATTTCTTGATAATTTCAATAAAGAGTGTTCAGACAATACTCCATAAAACAAAACCTTTCGTTTTTTGCTTAGAGTTATTTGAAACTGTTTTTTCAGAAAATAAGCTTCAATTATACAAATATTGATAATTTCTTCCTAAACAAAGGGGCTGTATTTCATAACAAAAAGGGATTAGTTATAATGCAGAAAAAGGAGATCATTTATGAAAATAAAAGCAATTGTCATGGATGTGGACGGAACTTTGACCAATGGACAAAAAAAGATTCCGGCGCTTACAAAACAAAAACTGATGGAAGCTCAAGAAAAGGGCATTCGATTAATTTTCGCCAGCGGAAGACCTGTCAGCGGTCTGATGGATTTTGCCAAGGAGCTGAAGATGGATGAGCATCACGGACTTTTGATCGCTTACAATGGTTCACAGGTTGTCGATGTTCAGACACAGAAAATTTATTTCAATCAAACAATGAGCATTGAAGAAGGAAGAGCTATTTTGGAGCATCTGAAAAAGTTTGAAGTAAAACCGATGATCATCAAGGATGATTATTTATATGTCAATGATGTCTATGATTGTTATATTCAGCTGGATGGAGCACCTTTCAATATCATTCAATATGAATCCCGCGGTGGCAAATTCAAGCTTTGTGAAAAAGAAGATCTGGCTGTTTTCGCCGATTTTCCGCTCAATAAGATCTTGATTGCAGGAGAAGCAGATTATCTGCAGAAAACTTATCAGGACATTTCAGCGCCGTTTATCGATACGCTTTCCTGCATGTTCTCAGCTCCTTTCTATTATGAAATCACAGCGAAAGGCATTGATAAAGCCAAAGCATTGGATGCTGTTCTGCCGAATTTAGGCATTCCTAAAGAAGCATTAATTGCCTTCGGCGATGGTCATAATGATGCCTCTATGCTGGCCTATGCAGGTATCGGAGTAGCTATGGGCAATGCCGTGGAGGATCTCAAAGAAATCGCTGATTTTGTTACTGAAAGCAATGAAGAAGAGGGTATTGCCAAGGCTTTAGATCAATACTTATAAAAACAGACTTGTTTTGCATAAGCAAAGCAAGTCTATTTTTGAAGCGTCATCTTATGATATGTATCTTTCTTATACTGTGTATTCTTTTCATAATTCTGTTTAAAGTAAATCGCATATAAAGTATCCAAAATATAAAGCAAGGTCATACGTGTAGAAAAGGAAGAAATCTTATCATAATGATTTTCAATGCCGGACATATAAATGAGCTCATTGGCCATTTCAATCAGCGGATTGTCTGCCGAAGTAATCAATACGATCGGGGTTTGATTGTTTTTTTAAGATCTTACAGATTCTTTTGATGTTTTCACTTCGGCCGCCAAATGAAATCACAAGAGCTAAATGAGAAGGATCACTGTTGGCAGCACAGAGTCCTTGACGGTATTCGTCTTCATAAACCTGAATCGGTACATTGATTTCCTGCATCTGGAATTGAAAATTAAGTGCAAAGTATAGATTCGCACTGCTTGTATACACATCAATCGCAGCACTTTGATTCATCAGCTGACTGATGCACACCAGTGCTTCAGGGTCAATCAGATCCAATGTATCCTGAATCGTATTTTCATATACTTTTTTCAGACGAAGCATGACTTCATAATGAGAATCTGTCGGCAGAATGGGATAATCAATATTCTCTATATTTTCCCTTTTTTGCTGCAAAGATAAATTCACTGCTACTTTCAGATCATTGAAGCCATCCAGTTCAAGCTTGGAAATCAGCCGATAGATCGAAGCAACAGAAATATATGCTTGTGAGGCAATTTCTTTGGGTTTCATCTGAATGAAATTGAGCGGATCTTTTTCAATGTATTCAATCAGTGCTTTTTCTGTAGCTGTCAGATTTTTCAGCTGATGCATTTTTTTGAATATATCCATTCGTATCGAGCATGAATGCCCGAATTCACCTCACTTTACTGTGCAATTCTAATCCTTGTACATTGCTTTCCTATTGTAACATATTTGTAAACACTGCCAGGACAAAAAAACACAAATTTACGTAAATCTGCGTGTTTTATCGTATTTTCATTGTATTTTTATGATGGTGGTAGTATAATTTCAAAGTTAAAAAGTAGGTGAACATATGAGTCATAAAAAAATATTAAATATCGCTGTCATTGCTCATGTTGATGCAGGAAAATCAACACTTGTTGATGCGTTTTTAAAACAGAGTCATGTTTTCAAAAACAATGAAGAAGTCAGTGAGCGTGTCATGGACAGCAATGATCTTGAAAAAGAAAGAGGAATTACGATTTATTCGAAGAATTGTTCTATCAACTACAAGGATTACAAGATCAATATTGTAGATACACCGGGACATGCGGATTTTTCCAGTGAGGTTGAACGAATCATCAAAACAGTAGACACCGTTATTTTGCTTGTAGACAGTGCAGAAGGGCCAATGCCTCAGACACGTTTTGTCTTAAGCAAATCATTGGAAATGGGATTACGTCCGATTCTTCTGATCAATAAGATTGATAAAAAGGATGCTCGTGCAGAAGAAGTAGTAGATGAAGTATATGATCTGTTCTTGGAACTGAATGCCACAGATGAACAGTTAGACTTCCCGATTCTTTACGGTATTGCCAAACAGGGGATTGTCGTGAGAGATCTGAATGAGACGGGAGAAAGTCTGGAGCCATTGTTTGAAACGTTGATTGAACATGCGGCTTATTATCCGGATAAAGATGAAGAGCCTTTGCAGCTGCAGATCTCCAATCTGGCTTATGATGAATATATCGGGCGTTTAGGTATCGGCCGTATTTATGCCGGTGTCATCAAGGAAGGACAAAGCGTTTCTGTCTGTGATGCCTTCGGACATGTCCGTCAGAAATCCATTTCTCAAGTCTTTGTCTATCAGGGATTGAAACGAGTAGCCGTGGAACAGGCACAAAGCGGAGATATTGTAGTCATCAGCGGAATCAACGATATTTCAATCGGTGAAACGGTATGTGAAAAGGATCAGCCATTGCCTTTGCCGATGATTGAAATTGAAGAACCAACTTTGTCCATGAATTTCATCGTCAATAAATCACCTTTTGCCGGCAGAAGCGGCAAATACGTGACATCCAGAAACTTAAAGGAAAGATTGGAAAAGGAACTGGAAGTCAATGTAGGTTTAAAGGTAGAAGAAACTGACAGTGCCGATTGCTTTAAGGTCAGCGGACGAGGTGAATTGCATATTTCTATCTTGCTTGAAAATATGCGCCGTGAAGGCTATGAGGTTGCTGTCAGCAAGCCTGAGGTTATCTTAAAGCGTGATGAATCCGGAACACTTGTCGAACCTGTGGAAGAAGTAATTGCCATTGCTCCGACAGAATATCAAGGAACAATCATCAATAAATTGAATTTAAGAAAAGGGGTCATGCAGGACTTGGAAGAAGATGGCGGTTATTGCCGAATTACTTACGTTGCTCCTACCCGCGGCCTGATTGGCTATCGCAGCGAATTCATCAATGATACACGCGGAGAAGGCACATTGGTGCGTAGAATTGCCGGCTATGAACCTTATAAAGGAGAAATCCAGCAAAGAGCAAACGGCGCCATGATTTCTACTGAAACAGGCAAAGCAATGACCTATGCTTTGTGGAATCTGCAGGAAAGAGGAACCTTATTCATTACACCTCAGACAGAGGTTTATGAAGGAATGATCGTTGGAATGACCAATCGTGACAATGACATGGAAGTCAATCCGATCAAGAATAAAAAATTGACTGCGATCCGTTCCAGCGGAGCAGATGAAGCGATGAAGCTGACACCAGCAAAGGTTCTGACCTTAGAATCCGCAATTGAATTTATCAATGATGATGAATTAGTGGAAATTACACCGGACTGCATTCGTCTGCGCAAAAAAGGTCTGACAGCCTTTGACCGCAAACAGCTGTATCGTGCTCAAGTAAAAACAGAAACTGAATAAAAAGTGGCATTGCCGCTTTTTTTCATATATAATGTTTCTATGAAAACAACAATTTTAGAAGGAAATATTTCAGTAAAAGCTGCTTTAATGGCAGAAAAACGTGAAGTTTATGAAATTTTAGTCGACAAGAAGAAAAAAGACAAAGATACTGCTTTTATTCTGCGTCAGGCTGATAATCGTCAGATTCCGATCCGAAAGCTGGAACGAGAAGCCATTGATGAGCTTTGTCAAGGAAAGACCCATGGCGGAATGGCCGCGATTGTCGGAGAACGTGAATATCAGACATTGAGTGAATGCATTCAGCCATTGTCATTTTTAGCGATTGTCGAAGGAGTGGAAGATCCTTATAACTTCGGCTATATTTGCCGCAGCTTATATGCAGCCGGCTGCCATGGCATGATCGTAGCGCAGCGCAATTGGAGCAGCGAAGCCGGTGTTGTGACCAAATCCAGTGCAGGTGCCAGTGAATATCTCAATATTATTCCGGCTGAAAATATGCAGGATATCTGTGAAGAATTAAAAAAACACGACATCAAATTATTCTGTGCGATGCGTGAAGATGCTATCGAATATGTCAATGCCAATTTCAATCAATCCATGTGCATTGCCTTCGGCGGTGAAAAAAGAGGCTTAAGCTCAAAGATTCTGCGATACAGCGATCAAAACATCTATATTGCTTACGGCAATGACTTCAAAAATGCTTTAAATGGTTCATCAGCAGTCAGTGTAATTGCTTTTGAAGCCCTGCGTCAGCGGAAGTAAATGTTTTTTGAATACAGCCAAGCTGAATTAGAAGCTCTTAAGCAAAAAGATGCGAAATTAAAAGAAGTCATTGAACAAATCGGATGGATCGAACGAAAAAAAGATGATGATCTTTTCATCAGTGTCATTCATCATATTATCGGACAGCAGATTTCAACCAAAGCCCAGCAGACCATTTTTCAGCGCATGAAAGAAGATTTGATTGAACTCAATGCCGAAGCATTGCTTCAGGCCGGTGCAGAAAGGATTCAGTCTTACGGAATCACTTATCGCAAAGCAGAATATATTTTAGATTTTGCCCAGAAAGTGGCTGATCAAGAATTTGACTGCCAAGCTATTGAACAAATGGATGATGCCAGTGCAATAAAAGCTTTATCTTCTTTGAAGGGTATTGGTGTATGGACAGCAGAGATGATCTTGCTTTTTTGTCTGAATCGCAAAGATATTTTCAGTTATGATGACTTAGCGATCCAAAGAGGACTGCGTATGATCTATCATCATCGAAAGATCACCAAACCTTTATTTGAAAAATACCGCAGAAGATATTCACCTTATGGTTCTATTGCCAGTTTATATATCTGGGCTGCAGCCAATGGTGCTCTGCCGAATATGAAAGATTATGCCCCTAAAAAGTCCAAAAGCAGGTAATCCTGCTTTTTATTTTGAGTATAATTCGGCGGCAATCATCCTAAGCTTATTTTCTTGTAATATGTGATACCCTTTTTCATGTACGGCAATCATGCCTTCCTGCACAAAGCTGTTAAGCACACGCAACAGCTGACGATGGGAACAGCCCAAATATTCAGCCAAGTGCGTATAATTATCTTTAAAATAGCCCTTATTCTGTGTACAGAGAATATAGCTCGCAACTCGCTGACGAACTGGATAAACCAGATTGATGGCAGAGTTTTGATTTTCTTTGATGATCATTTTTGATAAATCAATGGCCATATACTGCAGAAAACGAACATCCTGCAATAAGACTGCTCGAGTTGATTCACTCAGATACAAGCCCAAGCAAAAGGTATCTTCAATCACTTCCACATTGTTGAAGGCAGGATTGTGCGTAAAAAATTCCAAATGACCCAGCATAGAAAATCCGCTGTTAAACGATGTCAGCATTTCCTTGCCGTTATTCATGGAACGGGTTACTTTGCTTTTGCCGTGTACCTGTACAAAGAGCTGTTCAATGATTCTTCCCTCTTGGCAGATGAATTCGCCTTTTTTATAACGATAAAGCTTTAATTCTGAGTATAAAGAAGCCGGCAGCCAATCTGTAATGCCGCACTTTTGAATATAATTTTCTTTTAACCTTTCATTTGTGATTACTTTCATACCTATACTATGACACATGTCATAGTGCAATGCAAGAGAATATGATAAATTATACTCTAGAAAAGGAGATTGTTATGAGCTATTTTCTTGTATTATTATCCGGCTTTTTAGTCGCCTGCATGGAAGCTTTCAATGGTATCTTAAGTACCCATATCGGCTTGTATGCCACCAGCTTTGTTGTACATGCAATTGGAATTGTATTATTAGTTTTCTATATTCGTTTTATTTTAAAAGAAAAGATTTCCATCCTGCATGCTCCGGCTTATGTCTATACCTGCGGTATCTTAGGTATGACCTTAGTCGTATTGACAAGCTTTGTCGTCAGTCAGGTCGGCGTTGTCATAACAAACGCTTTTTCTTTGGCAGGCCAATTGGTCCTATCCATCATCATGGACCACTACGGTATGTTTGGTGTCAAGCAGCAGTCATTTGATAAAAAACGTATTCCCTGCCTATGTGTAATCGCACTGGGGCTTGTATTTGTTACTTTGTCTTAAGGAGGAGTTATCATGTTATTCTATATCATCATTGCCTTATTTTTAGGCTGTGTGAATGTCCTCTCACGCAGTGTCAGTTTCAGGGCAACCCAATACTTAGGACAAGGAAACGGCACATTGGTTAACTATGTGACCGGAACCATTGCATCCGCTGTTCTGCTGTTGTTCTTTGGGGGCAGTACATTGCATCTGTCTGCCTTTACTCAAGTACCCAGCTGGTTATATTTAGGCGGTGTATTCGGTACCATTGCATTCTTTTTGAACATTGCCTCACTGCATCGAATGAACCTTTTTCAATCGGCCGTATTATTATTGATCGGCCAATTAACTGGCTCTTTCCTATTGGATGCTTTTCTCTATCAGTCAGCCTCTTGGATGAAACTGATCGGAATTATTATATTAGGAATCGGTGTTATCTGGGATAAAAAAGTATCTGCACAAAATAATTCATCCGCTGACTGAAAAGACTGTCATGGAAAACAGTCTTTTTTCTTGCTTTTATGAATAGTTTAAATTGTTCCCTATGATCCCGAAATCTAATTAACAGAATGAATCAGCCCCTATCTATCTGACAGGAAGCTGATTTTTTATTTTCGTTTTTTTAAACCAAGTCTTATCCTGAGTTATTTCCGAATCTATCGAATCAATAAAGCATTTAATTTTTCTTATAGAGAATATATAATTGATAAATCATCTGAAAATCCATTATCCAAACTAATGCAGCAATAATAATCATAGTTATATATCCAGCTATCTCATTGATGAAATAACTTATAAAGAACATAGGCAATGCAATTATTATCATTGCTTTAAAATATCGAATATAAATCTTTTGAAATAGATTAATATCGGCATTTTTCTGTTTTGCTTTTCTTTCATATAAGAATCTTAAAAATAATGCGAGAAAAACACCAGATGTGTCAGCTAAATTGAACAAAAAAGTAAATTCATATGCTTCCATGATTTTATCCTCCTTGTTAATTTAATTATCAAAAAATGACATCCTCTATCAATCAATTTGTTCCTTAGAAATTTTGTACAAAAGACATCAATTTTCTTCTTTTTTATTTATTTCTTTCATCATTTTTATCATTTCTTATAAATGAAATTTGCATATATTATAATAAATTTTTCTAAGGAAAAGAGTTAAGACCTTGCTCATTTTTATTGATATTTATTATAATTTCACTCTGAAAAGTACAGAAATTGACGATATATTTCTTTCTGACCTGTATTGAATAATGCTGTGCAAAACGTAAAAAACCGGAAGTATTTGAATCTGCTCTTACTTCCGGTTATCGTCATATTGATTTCATGACATTGGCCATCGGCCTATTAGTTTGCGACAATGTTAATAATCTTGCCTTTGATGACAATGACCTTTCTGATTGTCTTGCCTGCCAATTGTGTCTGAACAGCAGGAATTTCTTTTGCTTTTTCTTCAATTGTCTGATCATCAGCATCTGCAGCAACCATGATCTTCCCTCTTAATTTTCCGTTGACCTGAACAACGATCTCATGCTCTGCTTCCACAAGCATTTCTGGATCATATTTTGGCCAAGTGCTGTGGGCAATAGATTCTTTTTCATGGAATACTTCAGACCAGATTTCTTCACATAAGTGAGGAGCATAGCAGCTTAACATCTGAATAAAGCCCTTAGCATATTCATTGTAAACTTCATCGCTCTTATAGCATTCATTGATGAAGATCATCATTTGTGAAATCGCTGTATTCAAATTCATAGATTCGATATCTTCGCTTACTTTTTTCACGGTTGCGTGATATACCTTATCCAATGAATGATTGTTGTGATCCGTTAATTTATTTGTTTCAGTAAATAAACGATAGACACGATCCAGCCATTTTCTGGCTCCGTCCACACCGCTGTCACTCCATGGCTTGCTGGCTTCCAAAGGTCCCATAAACATTTCATACAGACGCAGTGTATCTGCCCCATATTCTTTGACAATATCATCCGGATTGATGACGTTGCCTCTGGATTTGCTCATTTTCTCATTGTTGGAACCTAAGATCATTCCTTGGTGGAATAAACGCTGGAATGGTTCTTTGGTTGTAGTAATTCCTTTATCGTAGAGATAATTGTTCCAGAAACGGCTGTAAAGTAAGTGACCGACTGCGTGTTCAGTACCGCCCATATAGAAGTCTACCGGCATCCAGTGTTCCAATAGGCGCTTATCAGCCAATTCCTGATCATTGTTTGGATCAATATAACGCAAGAAATACCAGCTGCTTCCGGCACTTCCCGGCATGGTGCTTGTTTCACGCTTGCCGCCTTTGTAATTGACCCAATCCGTAGCTTTGTTCAATGGAGATTCTCCGCTCTTGCTTGGTGAATAATCATCCAGCATCGGCAATGTCAAAGGCAATTCTTCATCCGGCAATACTTCTGTGTGATCTTCATAATTGACAACCGGAATTGGTTCTCCCCAATAACGCTGACGAGCAAAGATCCATTCTCTTAAACGATAATTGATTTTCTTTTCGCCTAAGCCTCTTTCGCTTAACCATTCAATCATCTTATCGATTGCTTCCTGTTTACCTAAACCATTCAGGAAATCAGAATTGATGTGTACGCCATCGCCGACAAAGGCTTCTTCTTCAATATTGCCGCCTTCCAGCACCGGAATGATTTCCAGGCCGAATTTCTTAGCGAAAGCATAGTCTCTTTCATCATGAGCAGGTACAGCCATGATAGCTCCTGTACCATAAGTTGCCAATACATAGTCAGAGATCCAAATCGGAATTTTCTTGTTGTTGACAGGATTGATGGCATAAGCTCCGGTAAATACTCCTGTCTTTTCTTTATTCAATTCTGTTCTTTCCAAATCAGATTTACTTGCACAAATCTTTTTGTATTCATCGACAGCCCGTGCCTGTTCAGCTGTTTTGATCTGATCAACAAATTCATGTTCCGGTGCCAATACGCAATAAGTGGCGCCAAACAAAGTATCTGCACGAGTCGTAAATACTGTAAATTCCAAATCGTGATCGGCAACCTTGAATTTCACATGAGCCCCCACTGATTTACCGATCCAGTTGCGCTGCATTTCTTTGGTAGATTCCGGCCAATCCAGATCATCCAATTGACTTAATAATCTTTCTGCATACTGCGGAATATCCATGACCCATTGACGCATATTTTTGCGGACGACAGGATATCCTCCGCGTTCGCTCTTTCCGTCAATGATTTCATCATTGGCCAATACTGTTCCTAATTCTTCACACCAGTTGACTGGCATATCAATATTTTTGGCTAAGCCATCCTGATATAAGTTTTTGAAGATCCACTGTGTCCATTTATAGAATTTTGGATCGGCTGTGGAAATTTCCTTGCTCCAGTCATAAGAGAAGCCCAACATTTTCAGCTGACGTTTAAATGTGGCAATGTTGGCTTGAGTAAAGCCATCCGGATGATTTCCTGTTTTGATAGCATATTGTTCTGCAGGAAGTCCGAAGGCATCCCATCCCATTGGATGAAGTACGTTAAAGCCATTCATGCGTTTGTAGCGAGCCAGAATATCTGTAGCTGTGTAGCCTTCCGGATGTCCTACATGTAATCCCTGTCCAGATGGATATGGGAACATATCCAATACATAATATTTTGGCTTAGAAAAATCCCAGACATCTGTTTTGAATGTTTCATGTTCATCCCAATACTTCTGCCATTTTTCTTCAATTGTCTTGTGGTCAAAACCCATGTATATCTCTCCTTTGCAAATAAAAAACGCCCTTAATCTAAGGACGTAAAATTACGCGGTACCACCTTAGTTCATATTCATTCGAATATGCCCTTCATTGTTATCCGATAAAGCCGGATCAGCTTTGCTCCTTAACAAGTTCATTGTCTGTATCTTGCTGATTTCCACCATCCATCAGCTCTCTATCAAGGCATAACAACTACTACTTTAAATCATCGCTATTAACGTTAAAAGAATATCAATTTTTAGATATAAAGTCAAGTCAGAGTTGCGGATAACTATGCAAAAATTGACAAAGCACATGTTCTATATTAGAATATCTTGGCTTAGGAGAATTTTATGAAACAAATGTACTCTTCACAATTTTATCGGCATGTACTTCCTTCGATGATATCCTTTGCTTTTACCGGCATTTATACGATTGTCGATGGTATCTTTGTCGGACTGAAGGTTTCAGATACAGGATTAGCAGCTATCAACATTGCTTATCCCATCTTAGCCTTTATTTTGGCTATCGGTACTGGTATCGGAATGGCCGGTGCGATTCACATTGCCATCTATAAGGGACAAAAGGAAGAAGATCAAGCTTTATCGGTCTGCGGCAATACGATTACCCTATTGATATTGTCAGGTTTATTGTGCACATTGATCTTGTGGCCGATACGCAGCTGGCTGTTAACTGTTTTAGGAACTGAAGGAATCGTATTTAATTATGCTCAGGAGTATTTGAATGTCATTTTATTGGGGTCTGTATTCCATTTAACAGCCTGCGGCATTACTCCTATCATCCGCAATTACAATGGAAGCATCACCGCAATGAATTCAATGATCTTTGGTTTCACTGCAAATATTTTCTTAGATTGGCTGTTTGTCTTTCACTGGAATTACGGAACTGCCGGTGCTGCATTCGCAACCGTATTGGCACAAGTCTTATCTTTGATTCCTTGTGTGATTTTCTTTATGAAGCGCAAAACTATTTTCAAAAATATCAAATTTCAATTAAATGCTTATCTTGTTAAGAAAATTGCATCTGCTTCCATCTCTCCCTTTGCTTTGACATTAAGCCCAAGCATCAGCATTGTCATCCTGAATTATGCCTGCCTTACTTACGGCGGTACAGATGTTGTCGCCTGTTATGCAGTCATCAGCTATATTATCTGCATCGTTCAGCTTTTGCTGCAGGGAATCGGAGATGGTGTACAGCCGCTGATTGGTCAATATTACGGAGCCAAGAACTGGGAAGCGCTGCATTATCTGCAGAATAAGTCTTATCTTTTTTCTTTGATTACTGCAATCCTCAATTTCCTTGTGCTTTATCCGCTTCGTCATGTCATGCCTTATTGGTTTGGGGCCAGCAGTGCCAGCGCTGAATTATTTGCCTATGGCATTCATTATTTCTATATCGGACAGTTATTCGTATCCTTTATCCGTGTATCAATTTCTTATTTTTATGCCATCAATCAAAATCTAAATGCCAGTATCTTGATCTATGGCGAAATCCTTCTGCAGACATTGTTTCTATTGTTCTTACCGCAGATCATGGGAATTGACGGCATCTGGCTGTCTGTAGCTGCAGCTCAATTCATTTTATTGATCACTGCCTTCTTCTTAGTCTTCCGACACAGCCAAGATCCAGCAAAAAAGCATGCCTAGCAAGCATGCTTTTCTTTATAGATAAGGACGTATATCATATGCCAATTTTTCTTCCAGGACAATTAATTCCTTCACCAAATCCTTTGCCTTTTCACTGGCCAAGCGATATTGATTCAAATAACGAATCAGTGATTGAATGCCCATATATATACCATCCCAAATCATATCTGCAATCATAGCATCTGATTCATCCAGCACCAATTTCATCTGTGTTTTCAGCTGGGACATTCCTTGAACCAGCGGATTGATTTCTTTTCCGTCTTCATGATATTCCCTCAGCATTTCCTCTACTCTGTTTTTCAAATGCTGATGACTCTGAAGACTTTTTTTCAAACATTCGCGGAAAGAATCATTGTGAATAAATGCATGGACTTCCTCCATAGAAGATATTCCCATCTGAATACCCGCATCACATTCCTGAAGCAAATAAACTGTATCTTGTTCCATTATGCACCTCTTTCTTTTAGAATGGATGCAAAAAGAAATCTTATACTTTTATCGCTTTCTGTCTAATTTTTCCTGATACATTTTTTTATCAGCGATGTTCATCAGTATATGATAATTATTGCCTTCTTTCGGATATAGAGCTGTACCAATGGAATATTCAATAGTAATCGTCTGTTCCTCATCACTGATAAAAACTATACCACGATGTTTTTTCAGTTGATTGATCATTTGTTCAATTTCTGTTTCTGAATCAAAACCATATACAAACATAACGAATTCATCGCCTCCGAAACGTGCACAAACTGCTTTTTCACCTACAGAAGACTTGATAAACTCTGCAATGCGCTTCAAATATCGATCACCGGCGCGATGACCATAAATATCATTGACCTTCTTTAATCCATCGGCATCTACAACAATCATAACTCCCATGCCGATATTTTCAGACTGTTCAAACAATTCATTCATGATATTTTTGAAACCGCGGCGATTGTACAATTTTGTCAAACTGTCAGTATAACTTTTTTCCTTCAGCATATTTAATTCAGTCCACCATACAGAAACATCTGTAATGTAATAAGTAATGCTCTGTTCATCTGTATGCTTTTCAATGCGCAAATAAACTGATTGATTCTTTTTTTGATAACGATAGATTTTCTCATCCTTATTGATCAAGGAAGTTTCTGCTTCATGTATTTTATGACGAACGATTTTCAGAAGTTCTGTATCATCAAATCCATTTTTATCGATACCTAAAATTTCAAGCAAACGTTCATTATGGAACATCTTTTTATAAAATTGGTTGAACTCAAAAATACCGACAGGGATATTACCTACATTGACAAAATTAATCATTTTAAACCAATTTAATCGAATACTCTTTAATAACTGATTGATATAGAAAATCAATTCATCAAATTCTGCAATATTCGTATGAAGTTTAATATTTTCCAGATCTCCTTCTTCAATCTTTTTCAGATCGTTGACAATCTGATCTAGATTATTGGAAATTCTTTTCTTAATATACCAGCCGATGATGCTGATTACAACAATCGTTGCCACAATCATATAGATAAAAACCAAAACCGCAGAAATAACACCTGTCATCGTAGGATAGAAAGAAATATAACTGCGAATCAATATGTATTCATCATATAGTTTTGCATAAACACAAAACTTCTCACCATCAATATAAGAATGGAAAAATACAGAGTCTTCTTCCCAAGTCATTTCATTGATCAACTCACTCATATCTGTACCGACCATTTGCTGATCGCTGGAAGCAACAACTGTATTATCAGAAGCATCGACAATATGCAGATAACCTCGTAAGTCATAAGGAATTTCTGAAAAGATGGCCTGCAGACGATTATGATTCACCATCTGAAGATGATGCTCTGGACTCATACCGATCTGTACAATTCCGCTGCCATCTTCCATCCAAACTGCTGCATACTGCATTGGTTTTCCTTCTGGTGTATTCGCTGTAATTTCCTGACAAAGCTTCAGTGACCGATCTTCCAGCATCGGCAAAAAGAAATCCATCTGTTCACCGGAATAAAGAGTATAGCCATAATATTCCGGATCTGTTCCTGCAACAATTTCTCCTTGCGGTGTAAAAAAGTGAATCTCCTCGACATTCAGCTTTTCTGCCATTTCTTTCATTTTGTCCATATCTTCTAAGGCAGTGACATCCTGCCGGATAATATAGGCAGCCATTTCTGCTGCACGAATGCACATATCCTTAAATTCTTCTTCTTCATGCTGAAGAATTTCCGTATTGCTTTCAATCAGTTGTTCTACCTGTCCGAACAATTCCATGGAACTTTCCATCTGATTATGATGCTGAAGAGTCAGCTGCAGCCATAAATCAGCAGGTAAGATCAATAAAATCAAAATCAGCATCATGATCTTTGTTAAACGAGGCAAGGATTTTTTAATACTGGTTTTCTTCATACATTTCCCCCCATTTTTCAAATTCATCAATCGGCATTGGTTTTGCAAAGACAAAGCCCTGAATATAATCACAGCCCATTTCCTGCAGCATCGCTACTTGACTTTCTTCTTCAATCCCCTCGGCAACAACATGCATGCCCAAATGATGTGCTAGCTGTATGAGGCTGGCAACAATTTTTCTTGATTTCTCATTTTCATTGACAAAGAACTCACGATCAAGCTTCATCGTATCTACTTCAAAATCTTTCAGTAAAGCCAATGAGGAATAGGCAAAGCCAAAATCATCCAAGGCCACTTGAAAGCCGCTGGAATGAAAGCCGTCCAACACTTGTTTCACAAATGATAATTGATTTTTTTCCAGCATGATTGTTTCGGTCATTTCCAATTCAATCAAGCCATCCGGAATATGATATTTCTGTTTGATTTTCTGATAGTTTTTCCAAATATCTACTCCTGAATTGCGCAGATGAAATCGTGATATATTCACAGATATAGCAATCGGTTCTTTCTTTTCCTTGATCCATTGGCTCTCCAATCGGCAAACTTCCTCAAACACATAGAGATCCAATTGTCCGATCTTGCCGTTTTTTTCAAACAGAGGAATAAATTCGGAAGGATAAATTATTCCTTCAGCCGGATGAATCCATCTGATCAAGGCTTCAGCCTGAAAATCTTTATTCTGCCCGATAGAAACTTTTGGCTGCAGATAAACTTGAAAATCACGATTTTGGATTGATTCCTCAAAAAGATCATTCAATAGCTTTTCTCGGTTGTATTCTTCGGTAATATCTTTGTCGTAGAAAATGCATTTATTATGATTTATTCCTCTTTGACTGGCAAAAATTGCTTTATTAATGGCAGATGAAAAAGCGTGAACATCCTCAATTCGGCAAGCACCAATATAAAAATCCATGGCGTAGCTGGATAATTGCTGAATACGTTCATGTATGCTTTGTATCATCGTTTGAATGCGCATGGCAATATTCTGATCTTCTTTATCTTTTAACAGCAGAAAATAACGATCCATCCCTGACCGGCAGACCAGTTCATTTTCTTTTAAATGCTGATTCAATACCTGATAAATGAATTGAAGCACTCTGTTTCCTTCTTCTTCACTCCATTTCTCATTGATCAATTTAAAATTAACAACATTGATATATACAATCACATAGAAAGAATAATTTCGATTATCGACCAATGAATGTGCGGCCTGAATAAAGCCAAGACGATTATATCCGCCTGTCAGAGGATCTGTAGAGAACATAATTTCTTTTTTCTTATTTTCGCTGACAAGCCGCCACATCAGCAGTGCAAAAACAAGAAGCACAAGAATGGCCAAAACACCATATATATTCATATATGGACGTATTTTTGACGTTAAAAATTCAGAAGAGATGATGGCCATCTGAACCCAAGAAGTAGATTCGACTTTACAAATAGCTACATAAACTTCTCCAATGCCTGCAATATTTTCTGTATGAATATGCGGCTGGGTAATTTGATCATGCCAAGACTGAATCCACGAAGCAGTCATAGATTCATCGACCTCAATGGCACCGTCTTCACCGCTCATCAGTACTTCATTTGTTTCGCTATCGAATAATAGACTTAAGCCTTGTTCCTGATAATCTGTCATACCCACAAGTGACTGCAGATTTTCATAATTTTGAGCTCCGAGTACAATCATCTGTTCTCCTTCACGCGTAAAAGGAGCAGTGAACACAATCAGTCCCGGTTTTCTTTCATAGGAAACCATGTATTCATCAAAAATCTGCGGATTTCTTTCCAGCCACTGTGTTAATTTATTCTCATCTTCAGGCAATTTTGGAAATACTTCTCCATCAGAAGAAACAATGTAGATTCCCTTCAAAGCCAATGCCTCTGTTTTTCTTTCAAGAAATTCTTCTGTAACAAGATGCTGCGGCATCCGGCTCAATGAATCCGCAAGATCCTTGACAAATTCTTCTCCGGATCTTAATTGATAAGATACCTGCACAGCTAACTGATGATTGGCCTCCAGCACATAGCGCTCAACAATCTGATTCAGCATGTTCTCAAACAATGAAGTATTGTAAAAAAAGCCAGCTGCAATAGTCATCAGCAGTGCTGCAATAACTGCAATAAATATTTTACCCCTTTTATTTTCACCATGCATGCAATACCCTCCTCAATCAATACAACATTCAAGATTTGACTGATGATTAAAATAACTAAACAGTACAGTATACTGTTTTTAAGCACAAATAAAAGTATATCACGATTTTATCTGTAAGGGTTATCGGTCTTATTCATCTTCATCATAACACATGTTGAATAAAGATGGATTGACTATTCTAAAAAAGTTTATCAAAATCAAGAACTGATTGCAAGTATTCTCCTGATAAAGAAAAAAAACTGCTCTTTCAAAGCAGTTAATTTCCTGTTTTCAAGCGAATATCTGCATGAATGAGTTGCTGCTTAGCTTTCCAAACAGGCAAAGGGTAATGAAAACGGAATCCTTGGATAACATCACAATGCATTGACTGCAAAGCATTCACCTGTTCATCAGTTTCAACTCCTTCAGCTAAAATAGTCATTCCCAATTCATGCCCCACCTGAATCATTGCTTTTAAAATGATTCGTCCATTTTGAGTAGTAGCATTATCCACCAATGACTTATCTAATTTAATTCCATCCAGCGGATATTTCTGCAGATCATAAAAAGAGGTAAAGCCTTCTCCAAAATCATCCAAAGCAATGCGCACACCATATTCTTTTAATTCTAAAATATTCTGTTGAATCAAAGCAAGATTCTTGACTGTTACACTCTCCGTAATTTCCATGATCAATAATTCTCTTGGAAATTGATAAGCATCAATGATCTTTTTGCACTGAGCAACAAAATCTGCAGATGAAAAGGTATCACGAGAAAAGTTACAGGACATAAAGAATGTCTCAATGCCATGATTCACTAAGTTCTCTAAAAAGGCACAGACTTCATTTAAGCAATAATAGTCCAGACGGCTGATCATTTTCTCTTTTTCCATCATCGGAACAAATACATTTGGAAGCAAGATTCCTTTTTGCGGATGATTCCAGCGTGATAAAGCTTCACCGCCCACCACTTCATAGGAATCCGCATCGACATAAAATTGAATATATAATTCAAACTCATGTTTGGCAAAGGCTTGTTCAATACTTGCCTGCAATATTTTATCTTCAGAAAGCTTATTGAGTACATGTTCTGAACAAATCATGAAGTCTTTTTCTTCTCTTTCAGCTAATTCAGCTCCCAAAGAAGCATCAAAAATAATACTGTTGAGATCACGGTCTTCTTTTTTTAATGGATAAATACCTGCAGTCAATTTCACATCAAAAGACTTATTGTATTTCTGAGGATATTCATGAATCTGATCAAAAATTGGCTGAAGCCAATCTTCATATTTCTGAATATTGCTGGACATGCGAAGCAAGGCAAATCCTTGATCCGATACTTTAGCCAAAACATCATTATCAGAAGTATGCTCCTGCAAGATCAAAGCACAATGGCGCAGAAAGTCATTGGTCTCTTCACTGCTGCTGATGCGAAGCAAGTAATCTGTATCTACATGAAAATAAACCATTTCATAAAGAATACGTGTTTTATCATTGACCAATTGATGATAATATCGTTCCAAATAATCAAAATTTCCTAATCCCGTGACATCATCAGCCTCTAAATTTCTTTGTGCCAGAGCTAATTTCTGCTTATATTTTCTTATGATAACTGCAGATACTGTGACAAGCAGTGCAATACTCAGCACCAACGCACCGATCGTATAATACAAAGGTGTATTATCTTGAGGAAGCAATGCTGTATCCATCAAAATACCGCTGATTCTTTCCTGTGAGATATTTTCCATAAAAGCAGTCAGATCCCGCTGAAAATCCGTTGGAGCTGCTTCTGTAAAGCAAAGAAAATAGGAAATTTCCTGAGCATCGTGAACTGCAGAAAACAGCTGTATGACATCACTGTGCTCCGGCAGCCGATCCCCCAGCATATAACCGGATAAAACATCGACTTGATTGTTTTTGGCCAGATCCTCTCGCTGATCCGTACTGCTTGGCTGATAATAGATGATCTCATATCGGCTTTCTGCAGAAAATTCATTCAATAGTTCAGGAATCACCCCAGCATAAGACTCCGTCTGTTCATCATAATATTCCAATGGATAAGCATCCGGATTGCCTGCCACATATATAATTACTTTATCTTCCACATTCTTTTCCTCTAGGCTTGATTAGCACGGCGCTGAAACATGGACATATTTCGATTGTTCTCTTCCTTGGAATCACGATTCTCTTCTGATCCTGTTTTAACCGGCTGCAGATCAATCTGAGCAGAGCGATCCGTAATTTCATTCAACAAATCCTGCATACCAGAAGCAATACGTTCAATCTTAGCTTGCTTTTGTTCTGCTTCCTTTGCTTTTTCATCATATTTCTTTCTGAATATATCCGCATTTCTTTTTTCCTGCTCAGCCTCTTTTTCTTTCATTTCCAGCATCTGCTTCATATTTTCAATTTGATTCTGCGCTTCCTGCAGTTCCTTTTCCAAAGCAGCATACTGCATCAAATATTGTTCTTCTGCTTTCTTAGCTAATATTTCTTTTTCATTGATTTTTTCAGAATATTCTTGTTCAATTTCTGCAATATAACGAAATACACTAGCTTTCTTATAACCAAACAAACCGGATTTTAAATCTTCTTTTTTCATAAATACCTCCCAGATCATCGAAATTTTATTTGTTTTCTTTCTATTTTTCCCCAAGCATTTTTCTTTTTCTTATACCCAAATAAGGCAGTTGCACGCACCCAAGCCAAAATAAAACGCAGACAGGACAATTCCAAAGCACAAAGTCCTACAGCTTTGATGACATCCATCGGAGTCAATTTCAAATCAATGGTATGAATACGGGCAAAAAATGCCGTTAACGATAATATTGAAGAATAAAGCACATAAATCAAGAAAAATAAGATCATAAATGGTACATTGATCAAGTCAACTGCAAAAGCAAGAGCAATCGTAAATATACCAAATATTTCTATATAAGGAGACAAGAGCTCATAAATCAAAAAGTATAAATAAGAAATACATCCGACAAGTCCATATTTGGGATTCATCAGCATTCTTCGGTGTCTTGTCATACTTTGAAATAAGCCGATATGCCATCTACGTCTTTGTTTGCACAAATCTCTTAAACTTTCCGGAGCCTGTGTCCAGCAGATGGCATCTGTCGCATAACGAATACGATAATCCATGTTATGTTCACGGCAGAACACATGCAGCTTGACAACCAGTTCCATGTCTTCTCCCATGGTCGATGAATCATAGCCGCCGGCAGCTATTACGACACTTTTCTTAAATAGACCGAATGCCCCTGAAATTATGATACTGCCGTTAAACTTATCAAATAAGATTCTGGAAGCTAAAAAGGAACGATCATATTCCAATACCTGCATGCAAGGTAATATCTTACTAGGCATATGATAGGAAATGACATGTCCATCTTGTATCTCAGTTCCATTGCAGGGACGAACAGCGCCGCCGACGGCTACTACATTCCCTTCCTCTAAAACCGGGCGAACGATTTTTTCCAATGAATCATATTGCAGCACTGAATCCGCATCCATACAGATAAAATACGGATATTTGGAAGCATTGATTCCCATATTCAAAGCATCTGCTTTACCGCCATTTTTTTTGCGGATCAGTGTGATCGGTACTTTGAATTCATAGGTTTCATAGATGGCTTCTTCCTGCTGACAGGCAATTCTTCGCTGAATAGGACGAGAAACCTTCTGCATATGGAAAGCATTCTGCAATACAGCAGAAGTATTATCACTGGATCCATCATCCACGATAATAATTTCATAAAGCTTATATTCCAAAGCAAGCAAAGAACGAATGCTGGCTTCAATGGTTACTTCTTCGTTATAAGCCGGAACAACAATGGAAACCGGTACATAATAATCCTGATGCAGTTCATTTTTCAGCTTATTGCGGCGTTTGACCTGATACAATGTTGAAGAACCTACAGTTACCGATAAGAATAAAAAGCTGGAATAGCCAATCAGATAGAGAATAAAAAATATTCCGATATAATCAAAGATCATCTTAAAAAAATCAGTCATGTCTTCTACCCCCTAGCCTTCTGCAGCTGAGCAGTTTCCAGCCGATACATCAGCATTTCACGCGCATAGCGATCATTGCCGGCAACAATATCAATCAAATCACTGAAATCAACATGATGAGCTTCCAGACTGATAGCCGCTGAATAACGCACATACCAATTTGAACTATGCAGAGCATCTTTTAAAGTATCAACTACTTCCTGTCCAGAATAGCGAGCCAAAGAGCTCACAGCCACATTCGCATATTCCCAATGAGCCGGATCTTTGTCTTTCGCAAATGCCAAGAGAATTTTCAAAGCTGAGTCATCCGTATACTTACCAAAGTAGCGAATCGCTGAAAGACGCAGCTCCTTATCTTGACGTTCATCTTGCAGAATTTCCAGCATTTCTTTCTTATATTTTCCTGAATAAAAACGGATATAATTGCAGATGGCTAATTGCGTATGCACCGAGAACTGATTGAAATCTTTCCACAAATGTGCAATCAATTCATCATGACTGCCGCTGAAAGAAAGCAATCCTTCAGTCAATATCTTCTCATGCACAAAGACTTTCTGATCATCCTGAATCTTCAAGGCTTCGACTACATTATCGGTATTGCCATAAGCATATAAAGCATCTAGTGCATTCACTCGGCAGTAAAAATTATCCTTCTCTACATATTTCAATAAAATATCTTGAATAGAATCAATCGGCAATTGTGTTTTCTTCGCATATTTTATTAAGAAATATGAAAAATATCCTGCCTGCATATTTTCTTTTTTCTGATAAGAAACAGCCAGATATAAGATTACCGAACGAATCTGATATAGATATTGACTGTAAACTACATTCTCCTTCTCAATCATACCATTTAATATTTCATTGAAAGCAATCAAATAATTCACATGTTTACATTTATGCTCAAGATAATTTAAATGCTTGGAATCCACCGGTTTTCCGGCACGAATATTTTCAAACTGTACATCAATCTTCTTCTGCAATCGCTTGATTTTCTTATTCATTCGGGGCTCACTTCTGCGCATCAGAATACCATAAACGATATTGAATATGATCATACTGAAACAGATTGCTCCGTAAATATAAATCATAACTTCTACGCCCATCGTGATGCCCCCTTTCTTTAATCAATCGATGCCCAATAATCTTTCAGAATATAATAAGATTCTTTTAATCTTTCATGATAAGTAACATTTCTTCCCCATCCTTCTAATGCGAAAGAATCCATTGGGATACGGTATTCTGCATTTTCACTGTCGGCAATTCCTACCTGCAGTTCGTCAATGTGAATATATTCCACACCATAGTTTTCATAATAATCATCATGCACCATCATTTCAGATGGATTAGCGAAATTCAATAACTGCCAAGGCAATTTAATTTCAATGTATTCACCATTAAAAATAAAA
This sequence comes from uncultured Traorella sp., assembly GCA_944324265.1. Classification (GTDB taxonomy): domain Bacteria; phylum Bacillota_I; class Bacilli_A; order Erysipelotrichales; family Erysipelotrichaceae; genus Traorella. The sequence goes on along the minus strand of CALUVS010000014.1, from coordinate 6,623 downwards.
TCAGCCAAAGAATTAAAATCTTCATCACTTGGATTGGCATTGCCATAAGTCAATAGACCTGTTTCATAAGTTTCAGAAGAAGCCTGCCAATTTCCTGTCAGCAGCGGTGTCGCTGTTTGAAGCATCAAGTGAATTGGTTTGAAAACAGGTGTGTCTTTATCTACTGGATCAATAAAAGCATCTCTATCTTCTGTTTCATGCAAAAACATTGCACGCAGTACCTCATAACGTTCCTGCACCAATACACGGCTATTTTCCCTTCCATCAATGACAATCAAAAAATCAGATGCATTTTCAAAAGTGAGATCATAATTTTCACAATACGTACTGCCAGTTTTTGGTGTAATATCAATCGGAATATATAATTGATCAGATTCAGAAAAATCTTCTTTATGAATCATAAAGTAAATAAACTTCTCATCATATTTCATGGATATAGAAGTATCTCCATTGACAGAGACAATATCACTTTCTTCCCATTCACTGACATCTCCATCCACATAGCTGACACTTTCCTCTTCACCCGGATCAAAAGCTAATAATCCAAAATATTGTTCATTGGTCTGATAGTCACTCCAATAAGGCGTATTTAACAGATCTACCGCATGCATCGTGTTCCATGTACGTTTGAACCATTCATCCTGCCATGTGAAGACAATACTGCCGGCACATCCTGCCTCCATGATATCTTCATAACACTCAATAATCGCCTGACCCTGTTCATCTTCTGACATATGACCCTGATTTCGCCCTGTATTGTAGTCTCGCTGCGCCATGCCTCGTCCCGTTGAGACACCATATTCAGAAATAACAACCGGAATATCGTGGTGTTCAGTCAAACGTTTCAAATAAGTCAAATACGTGTTTAAACGTCCATCATCGGTATAAGAAAAGCCACGAATATCATTTTCATAATTCAAATAATCCGGATAATACGGATATACATGATATGAAGCAAAATGACCCGAAATAAATTTCTCTGTAGTTTGGATATGTTCGACATCGACTTTGGCGCATTTCATAAAGAATTCTGTAATATCCTCTGGATAATCAAAAGGATCGGTTGTCGGCCAATTGGAAAAAGCAACTAAACGCTGCTCTTTGTATCGATTGGATTCATATTCAATGATTTTATCTCCAATCTCACAAAGCATGGCTTCAAACGATGTTGCATCCTCTGTCGTATACATATAAGTGCCTTGATATGAATTGCGTTCCGGATATTTATGATCTGTATAAACTACTGTTACATCTTCCCATTCAACACCTAAAATATAACCAATCACCCATTGAGAAATATCACTGCGATAAGTACCTGAACCTAATCCATAACCTAAAGATAAATTTTTCTGTCCATGAAGTATATCCACAACTGTTCGACAATCATCCAATAATGTCTGACGAAAATCATCATCATACGCATCACGATGAGAATTCTGTACATAATCATTCACCCATACTCCATGAATCAAGTACAATGGATCTTCTCGATCCTTATTGTATTCATAAAAGGCATCATAAAAATCATCCTGCAGTATCGTATAAACACGAATCGTATTAGCACCCAAGTCTTGAATCCATTCAAACCAGCGCAGATAGGTTTCTTTATCAATCGCATAATCCGTCGCCCATTTTCCCGGAAGTCCTACCCCCATATTTACACCACGGATTTCAAAAGGGGCCATTTCGCCATCCTTTTCCATATAAATTGTATCTTCATCTGTTGTCATAAAAGTAGTGACAGGTGCATCGGGATTCAAACTTATATAAATTCCTAAATGATAATAAGCATAATTCCATATAAAAAGGGACATTACCACTATACATGCCGCAATAATAAATTTTTTCATGGTATATCCCTTCCTTTCATTTAATGATTAAATTTCTTATTTTTGGATTCATGACTATACTGACGCAATATTTCAATATTCTCATCCATCCATTCACCACGCACATGAATAAAATCCTTTATTTGTTGGACTGCTTCTTCATAATTCTTTGGATTACGTTCATCAGGTTCTAATGGGAAAAATTCTTCAAAAGTATAGCCCCAAACTTCAAAGTTACGATCAATAGCGTCTCCTAAATAAGCAACAGTTTTATCAATGTAGTTATATAAATAATCTTCACTCAAATATGTTTCTCGAAGTTCTCTATATCGATTTATAATTTCATCTGTAAAATTTTCATCTTTTGTCAGCATATAGTACCAAATATTATACTGCATTTCAAAATGCATAGGATTTAATACAGAATCTGAATAATTATCGCAGGCTGAATTAAAATCCCAAATAACCATATTATATTTTCCACCAATATCTTTGTAAACATAAGTTGATAACCAGCCTGCATCATAATTAGTTGTAAATTCGTTGATTATAAAATAATCGACAAAAGAGGAAACATTGATATCATAGAAATAACCATAATTATCGGTATCATAATCAAATGAATACAAACTTTTTTCGAAATTTGAAAAATCCTGTTCAATTGCATTTATTAATTCAGGAGTCAGATCACCAAAACGAGGATATTGAATGTCAATTTCCTGTAAATTACGTAATGAATAATGTGTAAAAGTATCTAAGTTTTTCATAGAATTATTACTGCCACGATCTAATCGAAGTACATAGCCTGTCTGATTTAATCCGGCAACAGGTTTTGATATATTCACACGGCAATCTTCACCATTCGTAATGGTTTCTGTCATGACATATAGTCCAATATACTCTCCATTTAATACAACTTCACAAAATCGAACATTGGGAGCATAATCCATAATTTCTCCCGCAATGTTATACCACATATAATTTCGAATCAAGGATTTATCCAAATAAGGACCATGCAAAGCCCATTCATAGTGTGCTGCCATTCCCATCACTTCTTCATTGCGATAAGTACCATCACTGTCAGTCAAACGTACTAAATAGCCTTTTTTATCAAAATTACGAGAAGAATTTCCGCGGATTCGAATTAAAATATTACTTTCTAAATCTGGTTCATCGGTTAAATGATGTACTTTTGTTTCATCACTGATAATCGAAATTTTCGCAGAAAGCATGGTTTCACCTTCATCTGTTAAGGTAAAGCTTGTAGAACCATTTTCACGAATTGGTTCCCCTGGTATTTCTTCACCGCCTGTATCAATGATAACCAGAGGCAAATGAGTACAGAATTCTTCCTCTCCCTCACAATCCTCACTGGTAACTTGTGCTGTCAGGTGCTGATGAATTCGATTGTTGGGATTATCACTTTTTGCAGATGTCAACACAACGCCGCTGATCAATAAACATATCATAGATACAATCCCCATCAATTTATATTTCATCTTTGCACCTCCTTTGCAATATAATCTATTAACAATTAACTGCTGATTTCATCATTCTGCATAACAATATTGCAGTATTCGATATTGCCGATTTCATATAAAGCATCAACAAAGCTTTTTTTCTTTGCATCTTCTTTATGTTTTTTCTCAGTGCGATCCATCACACGCTTACTGATTTCATAAATAAATTCGATGCTGGTATCTGTCGTATTCTTTACTCTCAAATTTGCTTTTCGTTCAAAATATTGGAAAATCAAAGCTTCAATTCGTTCTTCGTTTACTCGAGCGCCGCGAATAACAATCAACATTCGATTATCATTTCTGATTCGACCGAAAATCAATAAAATCAAGAATGTAAAGATACTGCCCACTGTAGCCACTAGGAAATCTCCGGCACCGCAGCAAATTCCGGCTACAATTGTCCAGAATATGTAAATTGTATCTCGTGAATCTTTAATTGCTGTACGGAAACGTACAATAGACAACGCACCGACCATCCCTAATGACAAAGCAATATTATTGCCGATAACAATCATGACAGTAGTGGTAATGATTGTCAAAGCCATTAAAGAAACGTTAAACTTTTTACTGTAAATGCTTCCTTCATGAGATAAAGCATAAGAAATAAAAATAAATACTGCAATGATAGTTGCCATCACCAAACGCAGAATAATATCTTGCGGCATCAATTGTCCTGTATTTTCAAATAATTCCAATAATATTCGATTCATATTTTTCCCCCTAACTGTCTTCTTCAATGGCATCAAGAATATATTCACTCAATGATGTTCCATGCATGCGAACAAGCCTACGCATCAAAGCAGATTCATGATTTATTCCAGCTTCTTGTATGAAAAAATTGTAATGACTTGCACGAGCCTCTACACTGTCTCCTGAAAGTAAAAGTTTATATCCGCTGTCCAGCCAAGCATCATCCGCTTCATCACTTCTGATGGAATATGGATAACATTGAGAAAATGGTAACTCTATATTGTATTTTTCAAAATAGTATTTTATTGTTCGATAATCCTCATAAGCAGCTGGAAAATATTCTTCACTTGTTTCTCCTTCTGCGGTATTTGCCCCTTGACGATTATCATGATTGTATACATGTAAACCATAAGTATGACTGATAATCTCCACATGTCCGGAATGTGACATCTCTGCAATTTCTTCCCATGTGCAATATGGTGCTTGCGGATCTGTGCGTGTCTCTGGGTTTTCAGTAGCAGTTTGAATTCTTTCACCAATGACAGCCAAAACTGCTTTCATGTCATATTCTTGCAAAAGCGGATAAGCATTTTTATATACTCCATATTTTCCATCGTCGATTGTCAAGATAATCGGCTTTTCCGGAAGTGTGCCATTTCCCTCTAAATAATTAATCAGTTCTTTAGTTGTAATCGTTGTATAGCCATTTTCTTTTAACCATTTCAGATCACTTTCAAATTCATCTTTATAAATAGCATATTCATCAAAAAGAACACCATTTGCTAAATCTTCTTCAGTTACAAATTCGTGATACATGATGACTGGAACCCCAACAACCTGCTTTGCATTGGTACCGGTAAGAACAGGCTCAGAAGCTTCACTTTCTGAATTCTCTTTTATTGCTTTTACAGTGTAATAATAACTTGTGCCGTAAGCTTCATCGTAGAAAGCTTTATCTTCTGTCGTTCCTGCTAATTCATATTCACCATTTTGACTTGTTGAGCGCATGATCTGATAAGTACAATCTTCATTTTCATCTTCAAAAATGATGACATTCGTGTATTTATCCATTGCCGTTACAGAGGTAATGGTCGGTGCAGTCAAGACAATAGGTTCCTGTATCACTGGCTGTCCTGTAATCTCAACAACAGCACTCACCGATGCCTCTGATTCCTCTTTGGCATTTAATGCACTCACTTTATAAATATAACTTTCTCCGGCATCTACTCGTTTATCTTGATACGAAGTATCACTGACATCAATCAAATAGCGAAAGCTCTCATCGTCCTCATTTTTTCGATAGATACGATAATTTTCTGCTTCCTCTACCTCTTCCCAATGAAGTTCAACCGTATTATCTGCCGATAAAACTGCAGTAACATTCTGTGGTTCAGATAATTGCACCTGAGATGTACAGGCACTCACGCACAGAATCAGGGAAATCGATAAGAAAATATTCAAACATTTCTTTCTCACAACCATTCCTCCCCTTAAAACCCAAACTTCATGCTTGCACTTCTGGCCAAACAATATTTGCTGACAGATAACTCTGAGCGATTGCTCTCATTGACCAGATCTTTGATATAGCTCAGCAGAAATCCATTGTATTTGACTTCCAGCACACTGTTGAACATATCCAATACAGGATACATATTCAGATTATGACTAAATAGATCTAAATTTGTTTCTGTGGCTCTGATTTCACTGTCAAAAGTAATTCGAATCCGATTTTCTTTCGCAATAAAGGCTTTGCGTTTATATTCCACAATTGTTTTCGGACGATAGCATTGCCAATGCATCAATCCATAACATTCTATTGCAAAGGGATCTTCATAATTCAATAAACAGTTATAGTTTCCCTTTGAAACCTCAATTGCATCTTCTCTTGATAAGCGAAGCGATCGCTTTTTCTGATAAGCTCCCTCTTTCTGTTTCATTTCCAGCATGGCAAAATCATTATCAGGATCATAAATGCGCAGTCTAATTTTTCTGCGTTTTTCAATGCCATCCAATTTTTCTTCATAATCCTTTTCATCAATTGTATCAAAATAGAGTGAGCGAATGCGATATCCTTGTGCTCCATTATGAACATCCTGGATCATGACCGATTCAAGCAGCATCGAAAGCTGAACCATATCCAATAAGTTCATCAGATATTTCTTTTCTTCTCGATACACTTCATTCATTTCATCACCTCCAGAAAATAAAAAAATCTATTGTCTATAAACAAATATCTCCTCTGATTCATTTTCTATTTAAAGGAAAATATCAATTAATTATATGCATGATAAAAACACTTTATGTATGATAAAAGTTTATCATCAATAAAAAGCATTTTCAAGTATTCCCCTAGAATTGCCAGCGGAAACAGTTTCCAATATTTCAGATAAATTTCACAAAAATAATGTCGACTAGTCAGTCTGCTTTGACTATAATAGACCATGAGGTCTGTTTTAGGAGGGTGTTATGAAGCAACCTTAACTTTTAACGATTTGTATAACTATAGCCCCTTTGTCGCTGCTCTGGATGTCGAATCAATGTATTTCTCATCGATTTCAAATCGCTTGAGAATTTTTTTATTTTT
>CALUVS010000013.1 GCA_944324265.1 uncultured Traorella sp. | reverse complement strand
AAGAAAAGTAAAAGAAAAGACTTAAAACAAGTCTTCATTTTGATATTTATGTTATTTTTGGGTGTCAAACTCCCGTGTATATCAAGGATCGTGATGAATATCATTATCTGGAGAATTTCTTGCCGCGTCTCAAGCCGAAAAAACGCGGAAAAAAGAAAACAGAAAAGGTCGAAAGTACCGCATAAGCGGTACTTTTTTTTGATTTCTGTTTGTGATAGAATAATAGCGTTAATTTTTGAGGTGAGAATATGAATCAGAAAACAAAGTCAATATTTTTGCTTGTTCTTACAGCTATGATATGGGGCTTTGCCTTTATTGCCCAACGTGTAGGGGGAAGTATTTTAGGGTCATTTACCTACAATGGGATTCGATTTGTCTTAGGGGCTCTTTCTTTGATTCCGGCTATGCTGTTATTTGAACGGCAGAACATTGATAAAGAAAAGGTAAAGAGAACCATTAAGCCTTCTATTTTATGTGGGTTCTTCTTATGTGCTGCCAGCAATCTTCAGCAAATCGGCATCAATATGACTAACTATGCCGGAAAAGCCGGATTCTTAACAGGCTTTTATATTATCATTGTGCCGATACTCGGTTTATTCTTAAAGAAAAAAGTCAGCTGGAATGTATGGCTGGGAGCTGTTTTAGGTGTCATCGGTCTTTTCTTTATCAGCGTCAATGAATCTATGAGCATCAATCCAGGTGATTTATTGATTCTGGGAAGTGCTGTTTTATTTGCACTGCATATTTTATGCATTGATCATTATATTGATGATGTTTATCCTGTTCGTTTATCTTTCGGACAATTTGTCACCAGTGCAGTGATTTCAATCATCATTGCTCTGATCTTTGAAGACATTCAGTTCAGTGCCGTTTTAGATGCAGGCATTCCGGTGCTGTATGGCGGCATCATGTCAGTAGGTGTCGGATATACCACACAGATCTTGGGACAGAAAGGCATCAATCCAACTACAGCTGCTTTGATCTTGTCATTGGAATCTGTCTTCTGTGCCATCGGTGGTGTGTTATTGCTCAATGAAACCTTGACACTGCGAGCATATTTTGGATGCTTCTTGGTATTTGCAGGTATCTTATTATCTCAAGTATCTTTCCAAAAGAAATCTCCAAATTCATAGACTGCTGCGGCAGTCTTTTTTTAAATCTAAAGCTTCTAAAAACTAACAATAAGTGTATAATTTTTTTGAGAAGTTAACAATATTGAGGAATAAACCCTTTTGGCATATAATATCATGTACGTTATAATGTACATGATGAGGTGACTGTAATGATTAACACAAATGCTACAAATTTTAGAAAAAATATGTTCAATATGCTGGAAAAAACAATAAAATATAACGAACCTATCAATATAAGCACCAAAGACGGCAATGCTGTACTGCTTAGTGAGGAGGAATATAACGGTTTGATGGAAACTTTATACTTATCTTCCATTTCCGGTATGAAAGAAGAAATCATTGAAGGAATGAATACTCCTATTGAAGAATGTATTCCTTCCGATGAGGTTGAATGGTAAGACATGGTTAAAATAGTCTATACCAAAAATGCAGTAAATGCTATACCTAAGTTAAAAGGCGCTCATCTAGATAAAAAGGCAAAAGCATTGGTTGATCTTTTGGAACAAAATCCATATATGACACCGCCAAGCTATGAGAAACTGCAAGGCGACCTGTCATCTGCCTATTCCAGAAGGATCAATATCAAGCATCGTCTTGTCTATCAGGTAGATGATGATAAAAAAATAGTAAAGATTATCAGTATGTGGACACATTATGAATTTTAGAAAGCTGATAGTCAGATTGAAATAATATGACTGTATGACAGCATATATTTAAAAAAAGAATATTAAATATGAAAGGCAGTCTTGCCGCTCTAATGACATGAACTTAAGACAATCGATTATCCCTAAGTTCATGTTTTTTTGCAAAAAAGACTGCCTTTCGACAGTCTCATCTTTTATTCCTTTGTACTTGCCTGAATCATCATTTCATTGATTGTATTTAAATCATTGATTAATTCATTGACTGTTTCTGCAAAACGCTGCTGTTCTGTCTGAACAGCACTTTCCAAAGCTGAAATCTCTTCAGTGAAATCTGTATTGCCTGCTTCAGTTTTATCCTGCAAGGACTGAATGACATCATAAAGATCCAAATGAGAAATCACCTTGCCGACTCCCCAAGATAAGCGATCCGCCTCTTGTTCAAGCACTTGGGCTGTGAAGAAATCATAGGTTTCCTGATCAAAATCATAGGCATACCAATTGTTATCTACTGCATATAAGTAATTATCCAATGCATCTTGAGCATCCCCCTGCTTCAATGCTTCCAATGCACTATTGAGATTGCTTAAATTGTTATAGCCATGCTGCTGAGGGAATATCACTTCATCTTCCCAAGTTAATTTAACAAAATGCTGTTCCGCAAACTTAAAGATGGCCAATAATTGTTCATTCATGCCTTCAGTTTCTGTATACTGAATTTCTTTAATATAACTATATAATGTATCTGCACTTTCAATGACTTCATTGATGGATTGTGTAAGTCCTTCATAATCTGCTTGAGCTTGTTCATAAATGCTTTCTTCACCGACTGCCTGAAGCATTTCTTCAAAACGCAAAGTGAAATCCATCGGCAATACCGTGAATTCATCAAAAGCCATTAAAAGCAAACCATATAATTTTTGCTGGAAGACAAAATCTTCTTCATCATAAGTACTCTCATTATCAAATTGTGTGTGATAAATACTTGCATCATACTTTGGATCTGTATAGCCATTTCTGAATGCCGGTACGCCCTGAGTCGTATAAGCAAAGTCATCGGACCAAGAACGAAGCGGATATTCTGTCTGCAGACCATCGACAAAGTCTTCCGGTACATCTGGAATATATTGGAACAGCTCATTTAATACATCATTGTATTCATAAATTGTACGCACTAATGCGTATCCCTGCTGTTCCATCCCTGGGCTTTCAAAATTGATCATTGCGGCAGTATTTTCAGACCATTCCGGTGTGTTCTGCGTAATCTGGCGATAAGATCCTACCGCCCAGTCATAACGAGAATTGATAATGCCCCATTCTTCTGCTCCGTGTGCAACAACCTTGATGGTCTTATTTGGCTGATAGCCGCTGTCAATCAATGCTTTGGCAATGCTGGCAATCATCGCAATAGCAGTGCCATCATCCTGGAAGCCATCCCAGTAAGCATCATAGTGAGCCGCTAAAATAATTTGTTCATCTGTTTTGCCCGGAATTTCCCCAATGATGTTAAATGATTGTGTATTTGGTATGATCTGTGAATCAATATTGAATAATACATCACTGTTTCCTGCTTCAAGAGCTTTCTTCAATTCATTGCCGTCTTTCACAGACATAGAGAAAATCGGTGTATATTCCGGACCGCACATATCCTGTGTCACAATCGTTTCTTCATTGGCTTCTCCATAGCCTGCCACATTGATGGCCAATACCCCAGCAGCTCCTTTTAAATAAGCCTGATAAGCCGGATAATTGACCCACCAATCAGAGGACTGATCAATGTCAACCAGCACCCATTTGCCGTTCACATCCAGTTCTGCCAGATCATCCGCTGTTCCGCGATTGGCATAAACGACTTCATATGTTTCATTATCCGCCTGAAACTGTACTGCATGTCCGCCTAATACAGCTGTGTAGCTTTCATTTTCTGCGGAAGTAAAGGTAATTTCACCTTTGCGATATTCCCAGCCATCTGTTGTAAAGGCATCTTTATGAACATTCTGCAAACCAATGCTTTCAAATTCTTTTACCAGCATCTCTCCTGCTTCAAACTCTGCTTGTGAGCCAGCTGTACGATATCCATGTTCATTGGATTTATTTTCTAATAATCGCTGAGTAATATCTAAACCATAAGCACTGTTTTCTTCTGTCTGGGCAACATATGCCTTTTCTTCATCTCCATAAGTAAATAATTCTGTTGTTTGACTTGCATTTTCATTTGAAGTACTGCACCCGCTTAAAACAAGGCTAAAAGAAAGCAGCACAAAAAAAAGATTTCTTAATTTTTTCATGATCTATCCCTTTCCTAAATTATGATGTACTTTTTCGTTTCTATCCTATCTTTCATGAATAGAACTGTGGGAAGAACATGATTTTTTCAATTTTGCTAAACCCGTCATTTCTATTCAGATAGATGCTTTGAGTCTATATAGTAATGATCTACTTTTACTACTCTTATTGTGTTTCGAAGTACACTAGCATATGCTAGTATCAACAGAGAATTGCTCTCCCAAAAACATGAGTTTCTTAAACTCTCAACAAGAATTTCCTGTCGCTAATTCGGCTTTTGACCCGGCTGTCCGTATGGCCTTATCAAAAATGGTCAAAAAGTAAAGTCAGATTTCCTCTGCTTTATTGAATACTTTTTCGTATTCCACCTATTAGTGAATTTGCCTCAACGCATCTACCCTCCTTTTCACAATCCAACATTTTACTGATTCTCTGTCAGTCTGTCAATTATTTTTTTATAGAAACTATTATTCTTTATTTTATTATTTGATATTTATTCTTTATTTTATCCAATAAAAAACCTTCTGCAGCACATTTTATGACAGAAGGCTATTAAACTATTTTCTACAGTCTTTTACTAAATCTTTGATGACTTCACCGCCGATGATCAGTCCCGCAGCTGAAGGCACAAAGGCAATACTTCCCGGCAGACTTCGTCTGGAAGTTTCTTCCTGCGAATCTTTTGGCTTCAAAGGAACTTCTTTGGAATAAAGCACTTTGCATTTTTTGATGCCTCTTTTTTTCAATTCATGACGCATGACTTTGGCCAATGGACAGACAGAGGTTTTATAAATATCTGTGACTTCAAAGCTTGTCGGATTCAATTTATTGCCGGCTCCCATGCAGCTGATGATCGGTGTATGGGCTTTTTGTGCTTCTTCGATCAAAGCAATCTTGCCGCTGACTGTATCAATAGCATCAATGACATAATCATACTGTGTAAAATCAAATTCATGTGCATTTTCCGGCAGAAAAAATGTCGTATAGGTTTTTACATCAGCTTCTGGATTAATGCTTAAGATTCTTTTTTTTGCCACTTCTACTTTATCCTGACCAATCGTATCCATGGTCGCAATGATCTGACGATTTAAGTTTGTCAAAGCAACTTGATCATTGTCAATCAGATCCAAATGACCGACACCGCTTCGAACCAGCGCTTCCACTGCATAGCCGCCGACTCCCCCGACACCGAATACAGCTACTCTGGAATTTTTTAATTTTTCAATTGCTTCACTGCCTAAAAGCAATTCTGTTCTTGAAAATGCATGTATCATAGTTTTCTCCTTTTTCTCATTCTGACTACATTCTGTGCCTGACAGCTGATTTTATTCCTGCGGCATATGTTCTTTTCCCCAGCGGCAAAAAGCACTTAAGATAGGCATCATGCTTTTGCCTCTTTCAGAAAGGGAATACTCTACTTTCGGAGGAACTTGTGCATATTCATTGCGCAAAATCAATCCGTCGTTTTCCAGTTCTTTCAGCTGATTGCTGAGCATTTTATGCGTGACAGAACCCAAGGCTCTTTTTAATTCACTGTAGCGCAGCACTTCTTTTTTCCACAGCCAAAATAAAATATGCATTTTCCATTTTCCATCAATCAATGAAATCGCATAAGCAAAAGGACGTACATCTACATCCCGACAGGAATTTTCTTTATTCACCATAGCTCTCCTTTTAGATAGTATCTATCAAAAAAGTATGTACTTTTCAAATACATCATATCATACTATAATGACTTCGTAAAATCTGAAGGAGGAAATCGAATGAGTTTTCTAGAACAACCGATCACAATCAAGCATTTATCAATCAAAAATCGTTTGGTCATGCCGCCAATGGCAACTGCCGCCAGTGATGAACTCGGACATGCGACACAAAAGCTTTATGACTATTATGCAGAAAAATCAAAAGGAAGCTATATTGGCTTGATCATTACAGAACACAGCTTTGTCCATCCTTTGGGAAAAGCCAGCAAAGGACAATTATCCATTGCCAGTGATACGGATATAGAAGGATTAAAGCCATTAACAAATATCCTTCATCAAAATAATACCTCTGTCTTTGCTCAGATCAAACATGCCGGAGGCAAAGCCAAAAGAGATGTCATCGGATGCGAACCGCTCAGTGCCAGTGCAGTGATGATTCCGCAGACAGCTGTCAAGGAACTGCCGAAGGAAATGACCTTAGAAGAAATAGAACAGACCATCCAAGACTTTGCAAAGGCGGCTCTCAGAGTTAAAGAGGCAGGCTTTGACGGGGTTGAAATTCATGCCGCTCATGGTTATTTATTAAGTGAATTTTTCTCACCTCTGACAAACAAACGCACTGATGCATATAATGGAAAGACACTTGAAGGAAGAATGAAGCTTCATCTGGATATCATTGCAGCTGTCCGTCAGGCTGTCGGTCCAGACTATCCGATAGCATTGCGGCTTGGGGCATGTGATTACATGGAAGGCGGGACAACGATTGAGGACAGTGTTCTTGCCTGCCAAGCCTTTGAACAAGCTGGAGTTGATTTGCTGGATATTTCAGGCGGCTTTTCAGCATATATCAATCCAGAAAGAAATGAACCCGGATATTTCAGTGAACTTTCTTCTGCCATCAAGCAAGCAGTACATATTCCGGTAATCTTGACCGGCGGCATTACCAAAGCACAAGAAGCAGAAGAATTGCTTCAAGCAGAGAAAGCCGATATGATCGGTGTCGGACGTGCTATTCTGAAAGATTCAGATTGGGCCAAAAATGCTATTCTTTCATTAAGATAATAAAACATAAAAGGAGAAAGTATCGGCTTTCTCCCTTTCTTTTGCATAAAGAATTGAGTCTTCAGCATATCCGCAAAAATTAAGTGTCAATTTCAATAATCTGAAAAGCTTCATTGAGCCTTCCCAATCCAAGAACCCCAACAGTAATGATCATGTTCAAATATCCATCTTCTGCATAAATCACTGAATCATCGCTCAGCTGAGTCCCATAAACATGCCACAAAGCTTCCATATCACTCTCTTTCTGCGTATCTGATTCCTCTTTGATAATCTCATCAATTTTAGCTTGTACTTCTTCTGAATCCAATCCTATTTCATGAAGAAATGCCGTATTGGACAAAACTTCATTTTTATTTTTATCTATATGATAACAGCTGATATTCGTCCGAGGCATGCCTCCGACATGATTGGCATGAATTGTATCTTTGATGACAAAACTGATAATATTTCCGAATTCATAGCTTTTTACTTCTCTTGAGGTAAATATTCGCCATTCTTCATACTGATCATTCTGTGCATTTTCCGCTATAATCTGATTTGATTCTTCAGATAATGCTTCATTCAATTCAGAAAGATTTTTTGAACCAAACTGAAGTGTCTGCACTCCGGTATAATATTGATTGATAGCACTTTCACCAAAATCATAAAGTTTTTCATCAATGGTATAAATAAAAAATTCTTGTTCTTGATTTTCTTCTGAAATCGGTAATTCCTCATTTTCATCGGAAATCTGCTGGCTGCAGCCCGCAATCATTCCTAAGATCACAAAGCATATTAGCATCTTTTTCATGTCATCACCTCTTTATTCAAAGATATCAAAACATTATGGATTTAAACAGCGGCCATTCACATCAAAAATATATTTCTTTCCATGAATAAACAAAGACATGTCTGCAGCCATCATGCCGCTTTCTCTGACAAAATACCAAGCAGTTAAAGCAGAAGCAATCCAACGGCTTCGCATCATAAGACCGGAAGAAACTTCTGGAAATCGTCCGTCATTCAAAAAATAATAAACCTGATTTTTATCCAAAAACCAGCCTTTCTGCATTTTGCCTTTTGCATCGACATGATACCAGTTGGAGGATAACAAGGGATCATTGATCCATTCATCCATGACCATACGTCCATCTTTTCCTACATAATACCAAGCCTCTTTTTCGCTGATCCATGAATTTGTCTGCATAACACCACGTCCGCTAAAAAAGAAATCATACAAGATAGAAGAATTATTTTCTTTGGGAAGAAACTGCCAGCCTGTCAGTATTTTTTCATTTTTAACATAATATCTTTCTCCATATAGCTCATACCAGCCATCTGCTTTCCCAATCGGATCAAACATCATCAATGGCGTTAATACATAAGGAAAACACCATTTCTTTGAATCACCGATCCAATGAATGACTGTATTGTTGGAGAAAAAGACATCTTCAATAAAGCAATCATACGGCAAAGTGTAATAGTTATAACGAATGACTACATGATTGTCATGTCCTTTTTGTACCTGAAAATGAATATGTGCGCCGATTGTTATGGCATTGCCCTTTGAATCAATGCCATTATCTGTCCCCATTGTATAAAAGTATTCATGCTGCTGAAAAGTGTCACCTACTCTTAAAACATGGTCTTTTGCAGTTTTGACGTTTTTTCCGCCATGCAGACAAAGCAATGTGACAGCAGTTTCTGAACCATCCGCGCATCTGACTTGATATACAGAATTAAAAATACTTATATATGCACACATGCCTCCCAGTCCGTCCGGCAGTCGGGCATGAAAAACACACTGAATCCTGCATGGAGCATAAAATTTCCCGTTTTTGGGAATGATGTCATTGGCTTTATTTCCAAAATGAGAATATGAAGTAAGAATGACTTGATGATTTCTGTCAACACCTGCTGTTTGCGAAATATCACAATAGCTGGTTGGAAACATGAGATATTCCATTTGAACCTTCTTTCAGTTTATTGTATTTTGAAATATCTCTTTGCATTAGGCCAAAGCAGCTGAGAAAACTCATTTGTTTTCTTTTATCTATGCGATATTCACACTTCTTGCATTTACATCTTAACTTAATGGAATAATCAAATAATTTGTAAGTTCTTCATCCTTCAAAGGGTTTCCATTTATGTTGCGATAATCAACATAAATTAACATATTCAATTTTCCTTGATCATCCAAAAACAAGACGGAATCATCTGAAATAATAGAGGATAAATTTTTGGAGATCCATGATTTAAAAATAGATTCATAATGGCAAATGCCTTCAGTATTTTCTTCGCATAGCGGAATATTTTCATGCTTCAAATAATCATCAATCTTATTTTGGGCCTGTTCAAAATCCGAATCATATCTCTCAAGCAATTGTTCGTTGGTCAAAGGCAGATAAGTTTTCAGATCAATCGCATGTGTTTCCAGACATTGTCCTTTATAAAATCCATCTGGCGTAGAACTTCTTATTCTGATTACAATCGACAAAACATCTTGAGTGCTTTCACTCCATCCTGAAATTGTCTGCCATCCAAAATTACCGATTTCTGAATTGAAATATTCATCAAAGAATCGATTTAATTCAGCGGCATAAGCGCCGGGCAAATTCACATGCAAATGTTCTGTCTTCTCTTTTGTTCCATCAAAATTAGAGATCCAATTCAGAAATTCATTCGAAGAATCATATTTCCACATACTCTCATCGTTAATATTAGTAATATTTCGGCCAATGATTTCTGTCGCATAGAAATAGGATTCCCGCTGATTTTCCGGTATTGTAATCGAATAATAGCCCTCCGGCAATTTCCTTTCAGAACTGACAGTTTCTTTCTCCTCTTCAGAAACCGTTTCATTTGCGAAATCATGTCCAACATCACAAATATAATAATCAAAATATCCATGATAGAGCGCCTGACGAACATGTACTCGAATATAAAAAGCATTATCTTTCATATAAATAAGTGAACTTTCATCTATCATTTCATTGACATAGCAAGGCTCTGTCAACTCTCCTTCGCTTTCCTTTGAACAGGAAACATAATCTTCGCTTACAATTTGATTATAAAGAGTTTGAAAATCATTTACATTAATAGCATACATTTCCAGCAATTGTGCATTTGATAATCTTTTTTGATCCGCTATAGAAAAATTATATACCTGCATTGTCGGTGCACCTGTCCCTGCTTCAGCTAATAATCCGTCTATCTGCACAATGATTGACAAAACATCTTCACCTAAATAATAGTGCGTATTCATCATTCGTACTGATTTCCAATTTCCATCCTCTGAAAAAGTTAAGCTCTCTCGGCACATTTCTGCTTCTTGATGAATCATTTGATTAAATGCTTGTGCATCTTCACTTTCCCATAATAATGTGGGTTCTTGAATGAATAGCTTGTCTTCATAGCCTGCAATACCACGTTCGATATCAATCGGTTCATTGCTGACAGTGATAATATCATTTGGTTCTTCTTCAATATTATTTTCTTCCGTATTGTCTTTTTCGTTATTAGCCTCTTCATTTGAATTCGGGATCAAAGATTCATCTGTTTGAGGAGCTTGCTGCGTACATCCTGCAAATACAAATAGCAATAAGAAACAGCAAATCAGTTTTCTCACACTATCACCTCTGATTTTATTGTATCAGACAAATCTTCTTTTCAGGAATAAAATTTTTAATAATGTTTTTTTAAGTTTTTTATAAAACATTTTACAGATTTTCAATCTTCTGGATATTCATTGTTTACAATGTAAATAAATAAAATTGTTATTTTTAATTTTTACTGATTATAACTAATTATGTAAAGGTGTTTTTTTAGAGTATTACTATTCAAATTTTGAATCCTGATCATACCTAAAATAATTTAGGCATCAAAAATGACATATTTGAACAAACTTTATTTGTTGTTTTTGCAATATTGTGCATATATTCAAATTACAAAGGGAGGCAAAAAATGAACTTGATACATGAAAAAGTATATAAATATCATGATAAAAACCAAAACGACTGCATAGCAATTTATCTTTGCGATACAAATATTTCTTCCAACGTCTGTATCATTCCTTTAAAAGACAACGATGGAAGTGAAAACGCTGTACAAATAACCAATCTAAAAAAGTATGCATTTCCCAATGAATTTTTTGAAATTCATAGAGCAAAAATATATGATTTTTTGCGGATTAAAGGAAAAGAATTTATAATTCGTTATGAGGAATACTTAAATATATCTGAAATTGTTTATTCACATTTGCTTTTAAAAACAGCTAGCACTTATTCTAAATTATCTTCAAAAAGGAAAAGCAATCTAAGTGATGAAGATTATTCATTGACAGAGAGTTATTACAAGTACTTAACATGGTTTGACTACAAGACGAAGCTTCAATTCGAGAAAAATATAACTAGGAATCCTGGTATATTAAAAGGGGGTCTTTATTATACAGAGATAGGCGAGAACATTGGTTCTGAATTACATAAACTTCGTCCTACAGTTATATTTAAAAAATGTGTTGCACCAAATCCAAATGATACAAGTTATATAGTAATTCCAATCACTTCTAAAACATCAGCAGGAAAATATGCTTTTAATCCATCTATTACAGTAAATGGGAAGATTAACTATATCAGAATAAATGATATGCGGAGAGTGAGTTTGAAAAGAATTGTTTGTCCTTTATATGAAACAGGGACAAGAAACACAATCAAATTATCTATCGAAGAAATGAATTTGATTAAAGAAAAATTGAAAGAATATTTTATTGACTAAAAAATTCTTGACTCAAATTCTTATGTCATTCTATGAATTTGACAAAAGAATCTGCATATGATAGTATGTAAACATAACACAGGTTATCCACCGATAAGAGTGGTACTTATGGAAGAATTTCAAAAAGGCGCTATTGGTTATCTGATAGTGCCTTTTTGCATCTTCATTTTAAAAATTAAAATGGAGACGATCAACAAAATGCCCAAAAATTATCAGAAAAGTTTTCAAACAAATCCATCGAGAAGAACATGTCAACGCATTCATTGACTTAAAGAGAATTCGTATGCATGACTTTCGTCATTCTCATGTATCTGTCCTGATCAATAATATTCAGTCCATTTGACATTGCTAAGAGATTGGAGCATACACCTGAGATGGTCAATAATATTTATGGACATTGGTACAAAGATTCTCAAAATAAAATGGTAAATTATCTAACTTTATGACTATATTATTATATATTATTACAAGACTAAAATAGGAATAAAAAACCGCGAAATTCCGCAGTTTCTGTAAAATATCTGATATTAGTAATACACATGGTTAAAAGTTAAGGTTCAAGTCTTCACATATCTGACCTTATTAAAAAACATCTGCGCGCTGTGCTTTAAACACATCAATGTTTAAACTGATTCACACCTGTCGTTACCATAGCGATGCCGTATTGCTCAGCCACGGCAATATTTTCATTTTCCTTGAACCAGCCTCCCGGCTCGATAATCGCCGTAATTCCAGCCTTTCCTGCAATTTCAACGCTTTCGCACAGAGGAATAATCGCATCGGATGCCATGACCGATCCCTCAGCCGAATCCTTTGCCCTCTCCAATGCATGCTTTACCGACCAAATCCGATTATTCAGTCCCGGAGCGATCGCAACGGTCGCATTATCTTTCACTAATACGATTGCGTTTGTTTTGGTATGTTTGACAACTTTCCATGCAATCAAAAGCTGCTTCATTTCCTCCTCGCTTGCATGACGGGATGTAATAAACTCGATTTTATTGATCAAAGCTGTATTGTAATCCTGAACGAGTTTCCCGCCAATCAGCTGCCTCACCTCTTTTGCACAATCTGGTATATCCTCAAACATCGAATTCAGTTTGCAAATCGTCAGCTGTTCATGCGTTTTCAGCAGTTTGACGGCACTTTCTTCAAAATCTCTTGCTATAACCGCATGCAAATAACAATTTTTTACGATATGATTAGCCATACTTTCCGTCACCGTTTTGCTGCAAACATATATTCCCTCGATGATCGATGTGTCGTCGCTGACTTCCAGTACATGACAAAATCCTTTTTCTGTATCCGGATTTACCGTTAAACCGCATGGATTGCCGTGATGAAACATCAGATTGACCGCTCCTTGTTCGTCTTTAAACTCTCTCATGAGCGCCAAGGCACTGTCACAATCAACCAAATCATTGTAACTAAGTTCGGGACCTCCCAAAATCTCTGCGGCAAATATCGAACATGCGGGAACACGTTCATCGATGATGAGTTTTGCCTTTTGATGAGGATTTTCACCGTCCATACAACGATATTCAGTTTTTGTCATCTCTTTTCCTCCTTATAGTTTCAATCTAAATTACTTTTTTTGTTTTTTCCAATTCATTAAAATGCTGTTCCGCACTCTTCCGATATTTTTCGGCTGATTCTCCGTCCTTTTTATTTTCGTACATTTTGGAAAGAATCGATTCTAAATCTGCGCGCCGCTCAGGCTCGCATGTATTCAGCATGTCCAACACATCATCGAGATACTTCGCCTCTTCTTCGACAAACGTATTGTAGAAAATCAAAACATCCTTCGGCGCATTCTCTTCATTTCCGTCGCACAGAAGATAATAATATCGTTTAGCCTTCTCTTTTTCCCGAGTCAAGACATAATAATAAAATCCCCTGTTATATACCATCATTTTCTGCTTTTTGTTCATCCTTATTTTTTCCAGTTTTGCAAAACATTCATCCGTTTCCTGCTGATCACCCTTGAGAATCGCGGCATTCAGATCCATGAACAATAAATTAAATGGTTTAAACAAGTATTTCGTAAACCATTTATGCCGCAGTTTGTCCGCTTCTTCAAATTGCCGATTCAATATATACATCGACAGCTGACTGCCGATTCGTTTGATCATGATATTTTCTGCAGCCAGAAACAGAATGACAAATATCGCGCTGCCAAATACTATGATTTTTTCCATAACGAATTCTCCCTTGTCTGCTTCATTCCCATATATTTGATGACTATGATCAAGCAGAATGAACAGCACATCCCGATTATGCACAATACAAACATCAGATCATAGCTTTGAAACGTATCATATATGATTCCGTACAAATTATTTGAAATTGAACTCAGCGCCGCGCCTGTCGTTGTCATCCAAGGCAATATTTGCTGAAATTTTGATTCGCCGACTTCCTCTCTCGCAAGCAGCGGCATCAAAACAACATTCGTGGCACAGTAAATACCGCATAAAGACGTGGTAAAATATAATATCGTTCCTCGGCAAACAAAATATGCCGAAAAGCCCGCGACGGACAAAACGAACAGGAGAATCTCCGATTTCATCAATCCGATTTTTTCATATAAGGGACCGATCAGAAATTTCATAATCATCGTTCCTCCCAGTTCAAAGGAAGTTAATAAGGATCCTGCCACGGCACCCATTCCGATTGTCAGACTGTAGTTAGGAAGATGCGAATAGTATCCGCCGCACATAAAGCAAACGGAAGAAGCACCGATCAAAAGGATGCACACCAAATTAGCTTTTTTCCCGGTAAATTTTCCTTTGAATTCTGTTTGGCTATTCTTGTCCTCTTCGGCAACATACGGCTTCATTCCGCAAGCATACGGACTTTCCACAATGACGCGGGCAATTAATGGCAAGGTAATCAGCGCTCCCAAGCATGCCAGTATCATATAACACGCCCGCCATCCGTAATCGGAAATAATCATCGACGCAAACGGGTTCATGATCATTCCCATAACGCTGCCGACCGCCGTCGCGATGCCAAGCGCCAAAGCCGTTTTGCCAACAAACCAGCGGCATAATAAAATCGTCGTGGAAGTTCGGTAAAAGAAGCCGCCCATGATCCCCTGAATCGTAAGCAGGACGTACCAGTGCCATAAAGCGGAAGCACCCGACAAGAAAAAAAACGAAAGATAATAAAAGCATCCTGAGACAAGCAGTACACGTTTGATGCCAACTCTGTTGTAAAAATAAGTTGTAAACGGCTGAGCAATCATCATTGCCGCGGCGCTGAAAGTTTGCGCGAATGTAAAGCTTCCCAAATCAAAGCCAAGTTCTTTGCACACAGGTGAATTAAATACGCCGCTCGTATCAAAAATCGTTCCCTGAGACCCCGCCTGAAGCGCGCAGCAGGCAAAAAGTATCCACCATGCGTAATGAATTTTGATCTTCCTCATTTTCATTCATCCTTTTTTCGAATCTTCAGTTTGTGCTTCCTTAAAGCTTCCTCTATTTTTCCCATGTCCTGCTCGTGAACGTACAAATTCAATGCTCTGCTTTCTTTTTGATGAAAAACAACTTTGATTATTTTCCTGTTGTTCGTTTTTTCGGTACTTATGCGATTAATATTTTTATAAGGTATCGCTTTAGTTTCCGTCAAAATTCCTCTCTCATATATTCCTTTCGGCATAAACCTGAGCGTATAGATCGTCCCGATGCTGATTCCGCATAATCCGCCCAAAAGAAGAGCTGAAAATTCCGAACTCACGAAGGTTATCGTATCATTCAAATAATCGTAACAAAAAATAAAAAACCAGATCAGCAGGCAGAATATACCGCATATCAATTCGCCTTCCCGCCCCTTTTTCGACGGAATAAATTCCTTATAGCCCAAAGATTTGCCGGCGGACAAAACTGCATGGCATTTCACGAAACCTACCGCTGCGGCACTTCCTATAAACAGAACTATTTTCATATTCGCATTCTCCGATCTCGTCTTTACATCTCTTGAATTTTTAAATTAGTCAATGCCGATCTCAAATCGTCTTCATACCGATCCAAATATTCTATATTGGGAGCTCTAAAGTTTTGGTTCTTCACATGAATCTTCAATGTTTTTATTTTGGAATTAATGTTAAGACTGTTCTCGCTTGCAAATTCTATCTTTTCGATCTGATCCGAACTTATAAAAACAAAATGCGAAAGAATTCCGTTCTCATAAATTCCGACATCCGTGAAACAGTAAATAAAAATAATGACCGCGCATACTCCCGCGACAGCTCCTGCGCCAAAGGCAAACAGACTGTCAGAAATTACCGCTGACGACTTATTTGAAAAATCACTTAAAACAGCCACAAGCATGAACATATAAACCGAGCACAATCCGAAAACATGCCAAAAGTATGTCTTTTTTGGTACGATAAAAGAGGGTTTTCCGCATTTTTTCCGGCATTTGTCAAAAGAGCGTATTCTTAACAGCATAAGTATGACGCCGACAGAAATGAAAATCAAAATATTAATTGCCATAATGACCTCCTACGGTTGCCATGAATATCAGGCTGCCGGAAAAGAATCTTCTCCGGCATGCCCATGTTTCTGATTTTTTCAATTACCACATTGATTTTATACCAGTCCGATAAACGAACAGACAAGTCCGAATACCAGAATCATAATAATGATGACAGGTACTTTGAAGTTTTTCTTCAGCAGGAAATAAACGATGAATACAGGACCTAATCCTCTGATTCCCGGAGCAATCGCATCCAACACATCGCTCAAACTAGAAGCTCCTGCCATCATTGTCGGGTTAAAGCTAACATTTTTGGCAGTCAGAGCTCCCATCATCATCATTGCCAATATTCCGGCTACGATAATAACATTTTTAGCAAACGAGTTGCTTGTCAGCTTTGCGGCAAATGTTTTTCCCTGTGTATAGCCCGGCCACATTGTGAGGAAGCTGACCGTAGGTCTCCAACAAGCATGGGTTAAAAATACGATTAATACAGAAAGCATATTTCCTGCCGCTGCCAAAGGCTGCGCTATTGATACACTCAATACATATAAGACCGTCTGGGTAATCGTATCACCGAATCCGGCGAGCGGTCCCATCAGACCAGATTTGATTTCAGAAATCATCTGCGTAGTAATTTCAGACTCTCCTTTTTCGTAAAGATCGTGTGCTCTCTGCTCTTCCAATGCGATAGCGATGCCGTTGATGCATCCCCCGAATACATAATCGGATAAATAATATTCGTCGTGACGGGTCATCAGATCGGCAAGTCCCTGCTGATCATACAGATTGCGGCATGTATAGCCCATTCCCAGCGCGAACCCGTGTCCGCCTTTCTTTGTATTCGTATCGATGCAAACGCGCCCAAACCACCACATGACCCAGCCGATAGTCATATCTTTTTTCGTAATCGGCTCAGGTTTTTTTCTTACGACTTCAGACATATTTAGAAACCTCCTTGTTCGATTTCATTGTGAATCTGCAAATAAATAATGCCGATTACAACACCTAAAATTCCGACAAGCATATTGTTCATTTGGAAGAACCAAACGAGATAATAGCCGATAAAGAAATACGGCAGATATTTGATATTGCCGATAACATGCAGGAATAGCGCGAAACCAACAGCAGGCAGAAGTCCCGCAGCGGTGCTGATTCCCATCGTTACCCATGCCGGGAAGCTGCTGACAGCCGACGTAATCGCTGAACCAGATGAAATCGCGATGTAGCAAGTGATAAATAAAACGATCCATTTCGGAATACCTGCGATAAACGTATTGAAAATAAACATGCTTTTCCAATCTCCCTTACGGCAGAACTTATCGACGATACCTACACAGACGCCGTCCAGCCAAACAACGCCGACAAGCGTCCCCAAAATATTGTATAAAACAGCAATCGGAGCAGCGATGGTTAATGCCGTCGAGAGATCCATGCCGCCCCGGATGACCAAAGGCACGCATATCGCCGTAGCTCCCCATATATCCATGGCGGTCATACCGCCGACCATCACCGGCGCCATATTGATTGTCTGAATCGTAGCACCGACGATCAAGCCCGTTTTATAATCTCCCAAAACGGCGCCTAAAACCCAAGACGCGATAAACGGAACAAAGAATGTGCAGTCGAGACTCAAGAAAGCTGTTGTACCCCAAGTAAACGTAGCTCCGAGAGCGGCAAGAATAATTAATTCGGTTTGTGTAATATCCATTTTATCCTCCTTTTCAATCTTGCATCAAAGTTCATACTTCGTATATGCAACGGGAACAAATTGCGGTGAATACTGCATATAAACATTGATATTTGAATCTTTCATTTCTTTCAGCATTTCGATATCCTCAGGTGAAACCAAAATCGCCTTTCGATCGTCAACCTGAATCGTCTTTTTTTCATCGGGAATGATATATCCCAACTGTAACGCTTCAAATTGAAATCCAAGTTTAAACGCTTTATACGCCATTTCAATCGATTTGAAAACAACAAGTACCTTCCTGTTTCTGAGTTTTCCCGAATTCCATACTTCAATGAGTTTTTCGACCGAATATACTTCGGAACGTATATTCAGTGCGCAGTTTTTCATGATCATGCATTTGAAATCGTCTTTATATGTCTCGTCATCAATCGCGAACAGGACGTTTGCCTGTGTGTTTGGAACCCACGTCGAGACGACGGCTCCGTGGATCATTCTCGCGTCGACCCTAGCTAATACAACCTCTGCCATATTTCCTCCTTACAGCGATTCAAGATGCAGTTTCTCTCTTACCGAAACTATGCCTTCCTTCGCCCATTTCACGCAATAATTTTTAATTGTTTGCAAATCGTTTCCTTGCATTCTGCACTCATACGCTGCGACGATCATCGGAAAATTCATTCCCGTCAGCAGTTCTATTTTTTTTTCTTTCAGCAAAGCGGAGCACTGATTGCACGGCGTTCCTCCAAGAACATCAACCATTACCAGGACGCCGTCGCCGTCATCTAGTTCGTCGATTGCTTCTTTAATCTGCGTTTCAAATTGCGAGATATTGTCCTCGATAGCCAAAGTGATCGTTTTTGTCTTTTCGGGAATGCCGATGATGCAGTCGCATGTGCTCAATATACCCTTTGACAGATCTCCATGAGATAAAAGTAAAAATCCTACCATAGCCTATCCTCAATATCTGCCGCAGGATCCGAGAATTTCCATATAAGAAATCAGGCAGTTTTTATATCCTCTTTTCGCAAGAATGTACCCGTTTCCCGCAAATTCGCATTTCTCGTCATTCCATGCCTTCGCCCCTGCCTTATACAAATCCGTTCCGATATTAACCTTGCATATTCCGCTTCTTGCTGCTTTGTAAAGGTTTTCTTTGCCGGTCCCCGAACCGCCGTGCAGAACGAGGGGAACATCGACGGCTGCCCTGATCTTCTCTAACCGCTCAAAATCGATATAAGGCGTTTGGTTGTACTCACCATGCGCTGTACCGATTGCAACAGCCAAAGCATCGCATCCTGTCAGCCTGACAAATTCGGCAGCCTCGTCGGGATCAGTCAAATGCGCGTCTCGATCTGTCTCATACCGTGATCCCCATCCGACATGGCCAAGCTCCGCTTCTACCGAAACATTGACAGCATGAGCGATTTTGACGAGCTCTTTGACTTGGGCAACGTTTTCTTCGAACGGAAGCATCGAACGGTCGATCATAATCGAAGTATATCCCGACCGAATCGCCCAGATCGCATGCGCGAATTCGGCACCGTGATCGAGATTGATCGCAACCGGAACGTCTGCCTTGTCTGCCAGATATTCGCACATCCTTCCGAAAAAGACCATCAGTTCAGGTACATCATCGAAATTATCGCCGACAAGTTTTCCCAATTTGTGATCATACTGCATACAATTCGCTCCGTAGCCGATATTAAGAATAATCGGCGATCGGTTTTCAACAGCTGCTTCGATACATGCCCGGACAGTATCTTCGTTGTTGCAGTTTGCTGCGACAACGGCGTAATCATTCTTCTGCGCGTGGATCAGAATGTCTTTCATAGGCATCAGCATTTTTTAACTCACCTCACTTTTTCTCTCTTTTCAGAGCCTCATTTGCTTCCCCGATCCACCGTTTAAACCGTTCAGTTTCGAGAACCTGCGGGTTCATAACTTGAAAATTCGGTTTGCCGTCCAAAATGCTGGCAATTCCATTCGCTACCATCTTGGCGGCATAAACCCGAATTTCCTTTGATGATCCGCCACCGTTATGTGGAGTCAGCGTCACATTGTCAAGCTTTAGAAACGGACTGTCCAAAGGCAGCGGTTCGATATCGAAGACATCGATTGCTGCTCCCGCGATCCGATGATTTTTCAGCGTGTCGATCAGAGCTTCCGTATCGACAAGTCCCGCTCTGGCATTGTTGATGAACCATGATTTAGGCTTCATAAGCGAAAATTCCTTTTTGCCAATCGTATGGTATGTGCTTTCATCCAAGCGGGCATGAACAAATATGAAGTCGTTTTCCGCGAAAAGCGTTTCCTTATCCGTTTTTTTCACCTGAGCCGCGGCGGCTGCTTCTTCGCTTAAATAAGGATCGTAAACGGAAACCTCGATGTCTAATCCCTTTAGCTTCTTTGCGGTCAGCCTGCCGATATTGCCGAAGCCGAAGATTCCCGCTTTTTTACCTGCTAAAATCGGTGTAAACGATGAGGTCGGATAACTGTTGTTCCAAATTCCGTTCATCAGATTCGCATGTCCCCGCGCAACATTGTATACCTCGGAAAGCATGAGAGAAATTGCTTGATCGGATACCGCCTCCGCATTTCTTCCCGGGCAATGAATCACCGCGATACCGCGTTCTGTCGCTGCCTGTTTATCGATATTCTCACTTCCTGCTCTGAGTGTCGCGACAATTTTTAAATCAGGCATCAAATCGAAGACCCGTTTGCCAAATGAACTGAAATGACATACCGCAATCTCCACATCTTTCAAGTCGTAAAAAGCTTCAGGAATCGGCATGTTGTCCGGTCCTACTTTTTCCACCTTTGCCAATTCTTCGATCGAATACGGCAGCAGGATTTCCTTCGCTTCGAAATCACCGATTGATCTGACCTGTTCGACCATGATATCCGGAGTCATCGCTCCTTCACCGATAAATGCAATTTTCATGTCTTCCTCCTTTTCACCGGCTGATGCAGGAAATATCCTTTCATCATCGCCTGTTTCTTTTCAAGCTTATTTTAGCATGCGAAATAGCCGAGCTTCTCACAAAGAAGTAGACGATTGCATAGGCTCATTTTCAATGAGAAGTTAAGAATTAAATGAATTATAATTAGATTGGGTAAAAATGACTCGCCTGCTACTGTGAGGAGGATTCAATTATGTTGACAAGCAGACAAAAATGTATCCTGACAGACTTATATGAAAATGGTGACGGCTTTCTTTCCGCCGCGTTTTTGGCTAAGAAACACGGAGTAAGCGTAGCCACTGTAAAAAAAGATATTTCGCTTATCAAAAACGAATTGAAAAATTCAAAGGGGCATATCCTGTCCTCACCCGCAAAAGGGTATCGCCTCATAATCGAAGATTCTTCCACTTTCCGGCGGTTTCTCGACACGTGCACTTGCGAAACCGTCTCTTATAACGAACAGGCGTCACGGATTTTGTACATCATGTCTGAACTTCTGAACGGAAGCAAGTTTACCCGCAGCACAGATCTGGCTGACGCCTTATATTTGTCTAGTTCAAGGCTGACCGACGATCTGAGAATCGTACGAAAAAAACTTGCTGAATATCACATCGACGTAAAATCCAAGCCCGGATACGGTTTGTATATCGTTGGTGAAGAATCATGCATCCGTCGATGCATAATCAAAGAAAACATAAACAATTATCAGATTTCCAATCGAAGTTTGATGCACGATGACAGAGAAGACCGCATGATGACGGACATAAGAAATCTTTTGACCGACGTTTTTATCAGTTCACATTTCATCATCACGGACGTCGTCTTTCAAAATCTCGTCGTACATGTCGTAACATCGATCAAAAGAATGGAAAACAATCACTACAACACTGCCTGTACCGACTTGCCCGACGATTCGTACAGCCACGTAAAAATCATTGCGGACGAAATCATGGAAAAGGTCTGTGCGAAATATCAGCTTCGTTTCTCACAAACCGAAAGCAATCTTTTGGCGATGAATATTCAAGGAAAAAGAGAAATATCGTCCGAATCTTATATTTCGGATGAGCTGAATCGGTTCATTTATCAAAACCTGATCGCTATCCGGGAACAGTTCGGCGTCAATCTCACAGACGATATGAATTTGAGAATATCTTTAGCCTTGCATACGTATCCGCTCATCGCGAGAATCCGCTCCGGCATGCAGCTGAAAAACAGTATGGCATACCAAATCAAGCAAAATTTTATTCTCTCCTTTGATATTGCCTCCGCCTTTTCCTATGAGCTTTACAAAAAATACGGAGTCAAGATCATCGACGATGAGATTTCGTTTCTCGCGCTTCATTTCGAATCCGCAATCAAATCCAGAAAAAACGAAGACACACATAAAATTCTGCTCATTTCATCCGAAAAAAAGAGCTATACCATCCTCATCAGACAAAAGCTCCTATCTTGGTTTCAAAATAAAATCGAAATCATTGATATCATGAATCCAAGTTCAATCACAATGGAAACACACAAGCGTTACGATATCGTCCTTGCGACAGAAGACGAAACTGCGAAAAAGCATAATGCGATCCGCATCAATTTCTTTCCCACCGATCAGGATTTCGGCAAAATCTCTTTGGCGATGGACGGATATAGAACGCCTCAGGATATTCTCGATAAATTCGACCGGAACCTATTTGTACAAGTCGACTCCGTCACAAAAACCGAAGCAATCAAGCTGCTTTGCGATAAAGCCTGTTCGATGTCGTTCGCGGATTGCTCGCTGTATGAAGAAATCATGAAGCATGAAGCGGTCGCCAACACGTACTTTGGTCACAGCCTAGCCGTTCCTCACCCGGAAAATTTGGTCACGGACACAAATTTTGTCGCCGTGCTGTGTTCAAAAAAGCCCATCGATTGGGAAGACGGAAAGAGCGTTCGCCTCGTTTTTCTCGTTTCGATTGAAAGAAATAATCCAAAAGCATACAGTTTGTGGGGATATCTTTCCACACTTATATCTAATAAGGAAGTGATCGATCAAATAATCAAGTCGTCCGATTACGATGCGATGCTGAGCATCCTGTTCGATCTCTACGCTCCGATTTTTGAAGACAATTAGGACTTTGCACATAATTCGTTACAAAAAATCTCTCAGTTGCCGACAGCCGAGAGATTTTCAGATTCACTATCCTTTTATATGGATTTAATGATGAGTGGTTCATATTTGGTGGAATTGCTCCTTTACCAATACAAACTTTGCAAAATAATGCAAATAATGCTATGGTTGCCGCAAATTTACCCAGAATAACTATTCATGGATTCAGTCCATTTGACATTGCTAAGAGATTGAGGCATACACCTGAGATGGTCAATAATATTTATGGACATTGGTTCAAAGATTCTCAAAATAAAATGGTAAATTACCTAAATACTATTTAATGAAATTAAGCAAAAATTACACCAAAATTACACCATTTCTAATTCTAGTATCAAAAAAAGCCTTATTTCAAGGCTTTATTTTTTATTTGGTGGAGCTGGCGGGAGTCGAACCCGCGTCCAGAAACAGTCCCACATATGAACGTCTACAGTTTAGTCTGAACTAATTACTCAGCAGTTAAGTGTCAGACAAACTTCTGCTGAGGTGCCTGATAGATTTTCGTGATGAAGTTATCCGGCATCACTTCATCCTTATCCTTTTTGTATGACACCCGCATGATTGCCAAAGGCGAAACAATCAAGGGACGGCTGCGAACCAGTTATTCGGTTAATTAAGCAGCGAATGCAACCTGACGGTTTCCACCGAACAAGTTAGCGAATAAATTTTTTCCAGTTATTTTTAAGCTTTTACGTAGCGACACGACTGCAGTTCATATCAAACATATCCCTGTCGAAACCATGACAGCCCCATGTGGGAAAGATACCCGAAGGTATCTTAATAATAGTTTTTCATTGCTTTTTGTATTTGCCGCTGAGCATCTTTTTCTTTTTCAGAATTGCGCTTATCATGAAGGTCTTTTCCTTTGGCTAATGCAATTTCCAGTTTTGCCATGCCTTTGGAAAAATACATAGCTGTCGGTACAACAGTATAGCCTTTCAGCTTTACTTTATCTGATAATTTTCTTATCTCATGACGATGCAGAAGCAGCTTGCGAATACGAGTTTCATCATGATTGAAGATATTCCCATATTCATAAGGAGAAATATGCATTTCTTTGATGAAAGCTTCACCATTGACAAAACTCACATAACTGTCTTTCAGCTGAACATGTCCTTTGCGAACAGATTTGATTTCTGTTCCCTTCAGTACAATGCCTGCTTCAAAGCGTTCTAATAAAATATATTCATGATTTGCTTTTCGATTCAGTGCGATTGTTTTGCCGCTCATATGTCTTCCTTTCCTTTAATAGACGATCTCAAATGTATCGCCCATAACATAGTCTACCAAATCTATGAACAATTGTCGAGTAATGATTTCACCGGCATAGTTATTTAAACCATGAGCAGCGGCTAATTCATCTGTATAGTCTTTCAACAAATAGGTTTTGAAATTTGTAAATCCTGATTCAAAATGGGTCACTGTCGGATAAAATTTGACATTTTCAATCGTTACTTCTCCGGTTTCCCCATCTTTGCGCATATCCCAGGAAGTACAGCCGCCTAGCATGGTATCACTGCTGTCCTGTGCAGATAAGAAGTTTCCCAGACTATAAATAACCAATGTCTGATTGCCTTCTGCACCTGTGAGCCATTCCATCGGCTGTATGACATGCGGATGTTCACCGATGATGACATCTACACCTAAATCAGCTAAAAACTGTGCATACTCTTTTTGTTCATCATTCGGGAAGAAATTGTATTCCGTCCCCCAATGCATACTTACCAAGATGGCATCACATTGATCTTTGATGGCATTGACATCTGCTTCAATTCTTTCTTTTGAGATCAGATTGACCAAATATTCTTCACCCTCAGGAACAGGGATGCCGTTGGTACCATAAGTATAACCTAAAACACCGAAGATTACACCTTCTCTTTCAATAAATTTGGGTTCATTCATTTCCTCAAAGCTTCTGGCAATTCCGGTTGTGACAATATCTTCATAATTGTCCCAGAAATTCAATGTGTTGATGACACCGGCACTGCCTACATCCAAACTGTGATTTGAACTGGAAGCAATCCAATCAAATCCTGTATCGGCAATAGCTTCTCCTACTTCCTGCGGTGAATTGAAGGCAGGATAGCTGGATAATCCAAGTTCTGTACCGCCCAGCATCGTTTCCTGATTGATATAAGCTACATCTTTGGACTGTACAAATTCTTTGACAGGTTCATAGATTGGATCAAAGACATATTCACCATAACGCTGCATCGCATCATAATAAATCGCTCCATGAATCAGATTATCTCCGACCGCCATAAAAGACACGACACTGTCCTCTTTGACCTCAGGTTCTTCGACAATGATTGGTTCTTCCGGTTCCATAGGGACCTGCTGAGAACAGCCTGCCAAAAACAAGCTCAAACAAAGCAAGAACTTTTTCATCTTATTTCACCTTCTTCACAACTTCAAAATCAACCTGACGCTTGAATCTTGAAGCTCCGGTTACTTTTACCTTTACCTTCTGTCCCATAGTGTAACGATTGCGCGTACGTTCTCCGACCAAGCTTTTTGTCACTTCATCAAATACATAATGATCATCATTCATATTCGTTACATGTACAAGACCTTCTACCGTATTCGGCAATTCCACAAAAATACCGAATTTCAATACAGAAGAAATAACTCCTTCATAAATTTCTCCTATATGATTCTCCATATATTCTGCTTTTTTCATATCATCAACTTCACGTTCCGCATCCACAGCAATTCTTTCTCTTTCAGAGCATTGAATGGCGGCTTTTTCGATCCATTTTTCATCCTTCTGCATGACTTTTGCCGAAGGCATCGGACCAAAGCAATACTTTCTCAGCATTCGGTGTACAATCAAGTCAGGATAACGGCGAATAGGAGAAGTAAAGTGGGTATATTCACTTAAGGCCAAACCAAAATGTCCCAAACAATTCGGATCATATTTTGCTTTCGCCATACATCTTAACAAAGAAGTAGATAAAACACTGTATTCAGGCCTTTTCTTCGCTTCCTCTAAGATCTGCTGGCATTGTTTCGGACGAACATTCACTACATTGCCTTTGAATTTTACTCCCAATAACTGAGCTATATGCACAAACTCACGCATTTTCTTCGCATCCGGTACATCATGCACACGATAAATGCTTGGCAGCTCCTGCCATTTCACATGAGTTGCCACACATTCATTCGCACAAATCATAAAGTCTTCAATAATGCGTTCTGCTTCGCCTCTTTCACGTACAACAACATCAATCGGCTTTCCTTTTTCATCCACAATGACTTTTCCTTCACGGGTATCAAAATCAATGCTTCCCAAACGATGTCTTCTTTCACGAACAATCTTGCTTAATGCCAGCATTTCTTTGACCATATCTAAAATATGTGCATATTTCTGGCATAATTCTTCATCACCATTGATCATTCCATTGACATTATTATAGGTCATACGTTCTGTCGTCTTGATGACGGATGGGAAAATACGGTAATTAAATACCTCTCCCTTCTCATTGATATCCATGACACAGCTGATCGTACAGCGGTCAACACGCGGATTCAAGGAACAAATACCGTTGCTTAATAAATGCGGCAGCATCGGTACAACACGATCTGTCACATAAACAGATGTTCCTCTGGCATAAGCCTCCTGATCAATCGCACTGCCAGCCTTTACATAATAGCTGACATCCGCAATATGCACACCTAAACGATATCCATGTTCAATCTTCTTCACAGAAACGGCATCATCCAAGTCACGAGCATCATCCCCATCAATCGTAATGATCAATTCATCTCGAAGATCTTCTCTTCCTTCCAAATCTTTTCTCGTTACTTTTTCCGGAACTTTGCGCAGTTCCTCTTTTACATCCTCATTGAATTCAGGATCAATATCGTGCTCCAAAAGAACCGATAAAATATCTACTCCCGGATCATATTTATAACCAATCACTTCAATGATCTTTGCTTCTAATGCTTTGCCGAATTTGGTAATCTGCACCAGTACTTTCATATCATTGATCAATTTAAAATCATTGTAATTGGTAATCTTGATGCGGGCATCAATCGTTTCACTGTCCGGCAAAAAGTATTTCCTGCCATCTTTGATTTTCACAGTACCTACCAATTTTGATAAATTATGTTTGATGATTCTGACAATTCGGCATTCACTGCTGCCATCATAATTGACCCATGACTGTGCCACAACCTCATCTTTATCTACGGCATAATTCATTTCATCTTCACTGACATAGCATCTGACTTCTTCATTTTCCACAAAGCCAAAGCCTCTAGGATTCACATGCAGAATTCCTTTAAAATATCCCAGCTTTTCAGCCAGAAAATATCTGTCTTTTTTATCTGCAATGATCACGACTTCATCTTCCAGTTCATTGAATGCTTTCATAAATTCAGTAAACTCTTTCGCCGTATCTACATTCATTAAAATTTTTAATTCATCCAATGTTTTCCCTTTATATTTGGAAGACATCATGACATCTATCAACATCTGACGATAATCCATAATTTCACCATCCTTTTCTTTCTTTCCATGTATATTAAAAAAAGACCTTTCGGCCTTTATTTAATTCTCAAAATAATTACAATTATGAAGAATAGCACTCCGCAAACCATTGTCAGGTTTGAGATAACTTTTTCCGGACCTCTTTCCTTTACATTCTGGAAAAGATTTAATCCTTCAACCCCAGTAAATGCTCCAGATAATCCATCATTCTTCCCACTTTGCATTAAAGAGAGAATTATCAATGCGACCGATACAATCAATAATAATGTTTCTAGCATAATAAGACCTCCTTCACTATGCGCTAATACATTATAGCAAAACCCTCTATCAAAAACAAGTAAAATTTGAAAAAGCGCTTATTTTAGGCTTAAAAATTAGCTAAATAAAGGATTTCTTATAACAAATAATCATATTTTCATATTATCTCTTTCCTCTGACTTCATTATCTCACTTTTATATGTCCTATACAACAAAAAGGTTATGTATTCGAATACATAACCTCTTGCTTTAAAATTTGTAATGAATGGAAGAACGATACTCTTCAATCAATTTTTGATTCAATTCATCTCCGCCGTCCAAATTCGCACTATAGAAAATAGGTGGCTTTTTCATACCGCGATTCACTAATTCTTGGGCAACAGCTGCAACAATACTGTTCAGCATCATTGCTCCGATTACCGTT
Source organism: uncultured Traorella sp. (assembly GCA_944324265.1). Taxonomy (GTDB): domain Bacteria; phylum Bacillota_I; class Bacilli_A; order Erysipelotrichales; family Erysipelotrichaceae; genus Traorella. Next base: position 23,059 of record CALUVS010000013.1, on the reverse strand, counting down.
GAAGTTGGTGATACCTTTTGTTCAATGCCTTCAATAGATACACAAGCATCTCCGATATCTCCATGATTGTCCAATACAATATCCGCCAATTCAAACAAGCGTTTGCCGGAAGGATGACGGGATGTCACTGATTTAGAATAAGTCAGATTGGTAATCGCAATGACTTTAGCTTGGCTAGCCTTTGCTTCCATCGCAATTTCCAATGTCACAGGATTTCTTCCGGAAACAGAGTGCACAATCAGAATATCTCCCTCTTGAAAATTCACACGGCTTTGAGCTAATGCTGTACCATATCCTACACATCTTTCCATTTTGCTTGTCAATGTGATTGGTTCTGTATCAAGCATGATTTCACGTCCGAAGATAGGATTAAACAACATCAATCCGCCGGCACGATAAAATAACTCTTCACTTAAAATACCGGCATGACTTGCTCCGAATGTATAAATCGAGCGTTTTTCCATGATGGCATCACTGATCATTTCAACACACTGGCTCATGGATTCATTTTCTTCTTTTTCAATGATATCCATCAGTTCATGTATTTTTTTTAAATATTTAAATTCCATAATCTTATACTAAAAGTCTTGCAATTAATCCTTCGATGATACCCCACAATGAGAAGTCCTGACCACCATAGACTAACATCCACTGCTGGATTGTATTGTTGAAGAAGTAAGATCCAAATCCAACTAATAATACCATTAAGATCCCTGATACAGCTGCTCCGATGATACATCCGCGTACCCCGCCGGTTGCATTTCCGACGATAGAAGCACATCCGATTTCAAAGAAGCAAGTAAATGTTAATGGAATAATAACAGTTGGGAACATACCTGCTGTTAAGATAATTGTTACAATAGAAGTAATCATCGCTACGATGAAGCCGATGATCAATGCATTTGGTGCATATGGGAAAATAACCGGAACGTCCAATGCTGGAATAGCACCTGGTACAAATTTGTCTGCAATTCCCTTAAATGCAGGAACGATTTCAGAAATCAGCATACGAACACCCTGAAGCATGATTGTAACACCAACACCGAAGTAAATAGAGTGTGTAAATACATAAGTAAACATACCTGTTGTTCCGCCGGCATAGCCCCAAACTTCACCAGGATTGAATCCATTAACAGTCAAAATAATCGCCATAACAATATAAGTTAATGCAATAACGATAGATCCTGTAATAGAAACTTCACGCAAGAATCCTAAAGATGAAGGAATATTCAAAGATTCTGTAGATTTTTCTTTATTTCCGACAACTTTTCCCAATAAACCTGATACAACTGACAAGCAAGTAGTTGGGTGACCGATTGTAAATGAGTCATCACCAGTTACTTCTTTTACAAATGGGCGCATCAAGTTAGGAGAAACAACCATATAAGTTGCTGTGAATACAGTTGCTAATACAATTAACTTTGTTCCTGTCAATCCTGCATCAACACCTGCAGCAATGAATACAAATGGGAACCAATACAACATGTGACCTGTCAAGAATACAGATTTCCATCTTGTAAAACGAGCTACCAACAAGTTAATGGCAAATGCCAAAATCATAACGATACCGATTTCTGTACCGAATTGAGCTCCGATATCTACTGTTGTAGACGGAACAGCACTTGGCATTAAAGTATTAAATGCTGTAGCGATACCATCGATGGAGTTTCCTGTAATCAATCCTGTACCTGTAGATAGGATAAAGAATCCCATTGCCGTCATGGCAGTTCCACGAATGACTTCAGAAGCACTCTTTTTCTGCACAATTAAACCGATGCAGGCAATCAGCGCTAAGAAAATTGCACCCTGTCCAAATATTTCATTGATAATAAAGTTTAAAACAGCCATAATAATCCCCTTTCATTATTTCAATGTTTCAAAATATTCTAATGTCTTTGCTTCAACTTCTTTTTTATCCATAAAGTTGTTGATGACAACTACTGGAACTGTTGCACGTCCGATAATACGTTCTGACAGTTCTTTGGAAATGAAAATGACATCACATTGATTGGAACAGCAAGTACCTACATCCCCGCAGAAAGCTTCCATTTGGAAACCGTGATTTTTGGCAATTGCTTCTACATTCATCTTTAGCATCAAAGATGATCCGCATCCAAATCCGCAAACTGTCTGAATCTTTGGAACCTTCATATCTTTTTCCTCCTTTCTTTTATTTATGTATTTTTACATAAAAGCCTAATCGTTGATCAGATGATACAGTTCTTCTGCACTCTGACACTCTGCCATATGTTCAACCATACCTTCTTCCATCAATTTCATGGCAATGGACTGCAATCGTTCGATGTGAGCTTGCTTATCTGTGCAAGCCAAAGTCATTACAATTGTCACTGGATCTTTATCCGTATTGAAATTGACTCCCTCTTTGAAGGTAACAATTGACATATCTGAAACTTTTACATCCTCACATGGAGCTGCATGAGCCAATGCAAAATGCGGCATCATGACAATATAGGGTCCAAGTGTATTTACGCTTTCAATCATGCTTTCTACATATTTCGGAGTTATGGAACCGCATCGCACAAGTAATTCCCCTGAAAGCCGAATAGCTTCCTGCCAGTTTTCTGCGTGCTGAGCTACGCTGATGTTTTCTAATCGAATTTTTTCACTCATAGTTTTTCCTCTCAATCATGGATATTTAATATCATTTCTTTATTAATATCTTTCTGCGCAAGCAGTTTTAAGTTATTTTCTTTTTCTAAAATATAGACAAGATTCAATAAATTGTTTTCATTCTTATTTTTGATTCCGAGCACAACAATATTTCGCACCATTTTGGCATTTTGATAACCAAATGCCATCTCATTGCGCAGAACAAGCATAGATGTACAATTCTCTCGAATCCCATCATCAATACCCGCATGTACATAAGCTGTTTTCGGTGTCAATACCATATAAGTTCCATAATCATTGACTGCACGAATCATACTGTCAATATAAGATTGATGAATCAATCCTTTCTTAAGCAGAGGATATGCCGCTAAGGCAATTGCTTCTTCCCAGCTGTTGCATTTGTCAATAATCTGCAGATCTTCTTCTTTGATATAATCTTTGATGGAATGAATCACTGTTATTTCCTGAACTTTGCTGGATTCCAAAATAAACTGTCGGCACATCTTGGCATAAGATAATTGAAACAAGCTATTTTTAATACGTTCAATATCTCGCTGATTCAAAAGCGGATTGACAACAATGACTGGTATTTCCCCAAAATTACATTCATGTGTCGCAATCACCATATCCACATTGTTTTCTTCAAGATATGCAATAGCTTCCGACTGTGACATAGGGCCTGACATATGGCAATCAGGCAAGATAGACATGATTCTTGTCTTTAGAATTGAGCTGGTGGCCAAGCCGAACGAACAGACTGCAACGATATTCAATGTTGTATTTTCTTTGATGCTTGTTTCATAAATAGAAGCAATATACATGGCTATATAAGCAATCTCATTTTCATCAAAAGCCAAGCCATACTCACCTTCAATTTCATGCAATTTCTTACGAGTAAATTCATAAATCAATGAAATAGACATTTTAATTTGATCTAGCATTTCATTTCGCATCTGAATATGATTGTGAAAACGATAAATAGCTGAACGAAGATGAATCGTCAGTCCGCGAATCATTTCCAATTGATTTACAGCTGTTTTATTCAGTTGACTTAATGAGTCTACTAATTCCATAGCAATTTTATATGCATCATCTTCAATAAACTGCATTTCGCTTGTCACTACAGTATTAATACGCTCACCAAATAAAATTGTTGCCACATAATCTCTTTCTAGCTTATCCGGCAAATATGTTTTTAATATCTCTATAACATGCTCAGAAGCATTGATTTTCTGAGAGATAGGCGTTTCTAAAATATGATGATTTTCAATGCGCATCAAAAGATAAGAAAGAATTACCAAGGTTCTTTTCTGATTGACATAAGTCACTCCGCATTGTTCACGCATAGCATCCAATATCTTTGAAGCTTTTTCTTTGTATTCCTTTGGAATATAATCTTCTGCCTTAAAAGTACTCCATGTACGATGAGTCATCATCTGAATAAATTTTCGGCGAATCATCGACTCTTTTCCTTTCAGCCGAAGTCCAATGCCATGAATCTTTTCTACTTGCAGATCTTCCAGTGCCAGTTCCTTCTGCACCTCAGAAAAGCAATTGATAATTGTCTGTTTGCTTACTTGACAGCATTCTGCCAATTGATGAAACGTAATTGTATCATTGAGCAGCAGCAGATCAATAATCATATCCTGACGCTCTTTTTTATTGAAAGCATGAGCTTGGATATTTTTTAGATTCTGTGTCAGAATCGACCGATTTTGTGCATTGCAGATAAGTTTGATGCCTGTCCCTGCTTTTTTGGATAAATGACAGTGACTCTCTTTCAGAAATGCCTCAATCATTTCCATATCATAGCGAACAGAACGATTGCTGATATGAAAAATTTCTGCACATTGGTTATAGGTCACATAGTCTTCTTGACTCAGCAGATAAAGAAGCATATCCCTTTGACGTTTTGTGAGAGTTATCATATATTCCTCCTAATTTCATTATACTAAAGCGCATTTTTTTGCCCAATACTAACTCCTTACACCCATTGTGGCAACTTTTTTACTTACAAAAAAAACCATTCCTCCAATGAGAAATGGTTATTTTTAATTCATCTTAAAATACGAATTATTTGTTGATGTTATAGAATGCTGCTTTACCTAAGTATTTAGAGCTGTCACCTAATTCATCAGCAATTCTCAGTAATTCGTTGTATTTAGCAATACGGTCAGTTCTTGACATAGAACCTGTCTTGATCTGTCCGGCATTGAATGCTACAGCGATGTGAGCGATTGTAGTATCTTCAGTTTCTCCTGAACGGTGAGATACAACAGCTGTATAACCAGCTTCTTTTGCCATCTGCATAGCATCGAATGTTTCAGTTAATGTACCGATCTGGTTAACTTTGATCAAGATAGCATTAGCAATACCTTTTTCGATACCTTCTTTTAAGATAGCTGGGTTAGTAACGAACAAGTCATCACCAACTAACTGAATCTTGTCACCTAATCTTTCAGTTAAAACTTTCCATCCATCCCAGTCTCTTTCGCCAAGACCATCTTCGATAGAAACGATTGGATATTTCTGTACCCATTCTTCATACATAGCAATCATTTCTTCAGTAGTCTTAGTTCCTTGACCTGATTTAGATAATTCGTAAACTTTAGTTTCTGTGTTGTAGAATTCACTTGCTGCAACGTCCATTGCAATGCAGATATCTTCACCTGGAACATATCCAGCAGCTTTAATAGCTTCTACGATCAATTCAAGTGGTTCTTCGTTACCTTCACGGCAGCTAGGAGCAAATCCACCTTCATCCCCAACGTTTGTATTGTAGCCTTTAGCTTTTAATACTTTACGTAAGTTGTGGAATGTTTCAGCACCCATTCTCAATGCTTCGTTGATGCTCTTAGCACCTACTGGCATGATCATGTATTCCTGGAAGTCAACAGTAGAGTCAGCGTGGCTTCCTCCGTTCAATACGTTCATCATTGGAACTGGTAAAGTTTTACCGTTGAATCCGCCTAAATATCTGTATAAAGGCATTCCATAGTAATCAGCAGCTGCGTGAGCACAAGCCAATGAAATACCTAAAATAGCATTTGCACCGTATTTAGATTTATCCTTTGTACCGTCTAAAGCAATCAACTTGTTGTCGATAGCAACCTGATCAGTAACATCCATACCAATAATTTCATCAGCTAAGATGTCATTAACGTTAGAAACTGCTTTCAAAACACCTTTTCCTAAGAAACGAGATTTGTCACCATCACGTAATTCAAGAGCTTCACGTTCACCTGTTGAAGCACCAGATGGTACCATTGCGCGTCCGAACGCACCAGATTCAGTAGTTACTTCTACTTCAATAGTTGGGTTACCACGTGAGTCAATCACTTCGCGTGCGTAAACATCAATAATAATTGGCATTTGTAAATTCCTCCTTGATAAATTTTACACATCTAGTATAGCACATCACTTATTCAAAATAAAGTTTTTTATCTTTTATTTGACCGTCTTGTCTGCTTTTTCTGCATCATCATAAACCCCAATAAAATAAGCCCCACAGGCCAATATTGCGTAAGTCCGTAATTCAATGTATAAATCATTTGTTCCATATCAAAATTGGGTTCAAACAGCAGCACAATACCGCTGATACATAGAATGAAACCAATGCGCTGACGCATACCTCACTTCCTTTAAAAGTATCATAAACAAAGTCAGACAAGAACTATGTCATATCATGATTGTGAAAGCTCACTTTCATTCAGCAATTTCAAACGATTCAAAGTACGTGCCAAATCACCGTTTTTGGCATAGAAATCCAATGTTCCTTTATGTATACGCTCCAATCGCATGGCATAAGTCAAAATAGCCAATAATACCTCTTCATTGACACAATCCACCAATTCAAAATATTCCATCGAGTTATAGTCCTTCAATGTATCCATATAATTATAATCCACTAGCTTTAAGCTATACAGCCGATGCATAAAATCTGATACATCCAATTGCTTTTCATCATTCAATAACTCACATAATTCATAAATGTTTTTTCTTTTCATCTTATCCATAATTCTTCCTCCTGCCATCAGTTTAACAGTTATATCAACATTCTTTATGGATAATTAAAAAAATAGTGAATAGTTCATCTATTCACTATCACTATTATTTTTATTGTATATACTGGTTACCAGAAAACCATTCTCATTTAAATCTTTTTCCAGCTGCTTCGTATCTGCAAGTTCCGTACGAATTACAACTTCACAGTTTTCTAGATCTGTTCGATATACTCCGATATGTGTCATATTTGCATTGTTTTTGACATATATTTTGGAAATATCACCGATCACACCGATGCCGTCTTTTACCTTCACGACAATACGGCTGCCGCTTTCCCATCCCAATAGATCCAAGAAAGCTGCAAAGAGGTCATTCTGAGTTAAGATGCCGACCAGTTCTCCCATGTCATTGATGACCGGAAGACAGCCAATATCATGCTTCAGCATCAATAAAGCTGCTTCTTCCAGCAATTCATCTTGATGAATCGTTACTAACTTTTTCGCCTTGATCATGATATCTCTTACCGGCGTTTTATTTAACAGATAGTTCAATTCAAAAATACTTAAGCTTGTAGTGCCTCCTACATTAGAAGAAATCAATCCCTTTGTTACAAGTCCTACCAGCTTCCCATTGTCTACAACCGGAATACGATGCAGATTTTTTTCAGTCATCAGATCCGATGCTTTGGAAATCACATCCGTTGAAGTTACGACAATCGGATTTACAGTCATTTTATTTTTAACGTACATAATTATCCTCCCAAATAAGCTTTCTGAATATCTTCGCTGGCAGCCAGTTCTTTCCCTGTTCCTGATAATACAATACTGCCGTTTTCTAGGACATAGGCACGATCGGCAATCGATAATGCCATGCGGGCATTTTGTTCAACCAATAATATTGTCGTTCCTTGTTCATTGATATCCTTAATAATATGAAAAATCTCACGCACCAATATCGGAGCTAACCCCATGCTTGGTTCATCCAGCAATAAGATCTTCGGACGTGCCATTAATGCTCGGCCCATCGCCAGCATCTGCTGTTCCCCGCCGGATAAGGTTGAAGCATCCTGATTGCTTCTTTTCTTCAGAATCGGAAATCGTTCATAGACCATTTCTAAATCCTGAGCAATGCCTTCCTTATCTTTTCGAAGATAGGCTCCCATCTGCAAATTTTCATAGACACTCAAACCGGAGAAAATTCTTCTTCCTTCCGGTACCTGTGTAATTCCGCAGGCAACAATATCTTTGGCACTGATCTTATTTAATTTTTTATCTTCAAACAGAATTTCTCCGCTGGTAATTTTCAAGATACCGCTGATAGCATGCAGCAGTGTTGTTTTTCCGGCACCATTGGCCCCGATCAATGAAACAATTTCTCCTTCATTCACAGTCAGTGAGGCATCTTTCAAAGCATGAATGACACCATAATGCACATTCAGATTTTTAATTTCAAGCATATTAGATTTCCTCCCCAAGATAAGCCTCAATAACCTTCGAATCATTCTTGATGACTTCCGGAACTCCTGATGCCAATAATTTACCGTAATCCAATACATAAATTCGTTCACAGATGGACATGACCAAAGACATATCATGTTCAATTAAGACAATTGTCAGATTGAAATTTTCTTTGATCTGATGAATCAATTCTGTCAGTTCGGTTGTTTCCTGCGGATTCATTCCTGCTGCAGGTTCATCCAAAAACAAAATCTTTGGATCTGTAGCTAAGGCACGGGCTATTTCCAGTTTTCGCTGTTCTCCATAAGGAAGATTCATTGCTTTTTCATCTTTCTTTTTATCTAAATTGACAACTCGAAGTAATTCCATTGCTTTTTCTTCGACTCTTTTTTCTTCTCGATAGTAAGCATTGCTTCTCAGAACGGCAGAAAATACACCGTATTGAATATCTTTCTGCATACCGATCTTAACATTATCTAAAACACTGAGGTTTTTAAATAAACGAATGTTCTGAAAAGTACGAGCCAATCCTAATCCTGTAATCACATAAGGTTTTAAACCGCCGATGCTTTTCATTTGTCCATCGACATTCAGTTCAATAGTTCCCTCACTTGGTTCATAGACACCGGTAAGCAAATTAAACAAGGTTGTTTTCCCAGCACCATTCGGACCAATCAAACCGATCAATTCTTTTTCTTCAATTTCCATATTGACATGGGAGACAGCACACAGACCGCCGAAATTTTTCGTTAAATCAGACACCTTCAAAAGGCTCATTGTGCTTCCCCCTTTCTTTTAGAAAATCTATTGAATAAAGAGGTAAAGGTAAATTCCTTTGTTCCCAGCAGACCGCTTGGACGGAAAATCATGATCAATACTAAGGCTAATCCATAAATGATCATACGTACAGCCGCAAAGGACTGCAGGAAGTTATTCAATAATCCAATCACAATCGCTGCAATATAGCTGCCGGTCATTGAACCCATACCGCCGAAGACAACGATAACCAAAATATCAATTGAACGATTGAATGTAAACATATCCGGGCGAATAACATAGAAGTTGCCGGCATATAAAGCTCCAGCCAATGAAGCAATCATCGCACCGATCACAAAGGCCATAACTTTGTATTTTGTTGTGTTGATTCCCATCGCTTCAGAAGCAATTTCATCTTCTCGGACAGAAATACATGCACGTCCCGGAGCACTGCAGCCAAAATTAACAATGACAATCGTGCTCAATACCATCGCTGCAAAGATAAATGGGAAAGTTACTACTTTCTGCAATACTAATCCGGCAGCACCGTTAGTAATCGTCATATTCAAAACAATAATACGGATAATTTCACCAAAGCCCAATGTCGCAATCGCCAAATAGTCACCCTTTAAACGCAATGTCGGAATCGATACAATCAATGCGACCAAAGCGGAAATCACAAAACCAATCAGAATTCCGACAAGAAAGCCGCCCATTCCCGGCATCTGTTTCATCATAACACCGGCACTATAAGCACCAATGCACATAAAACCGGCATGTCCCAATGAAAATTGACCGGTAATTCCAATGATCAAATTCAAAGATATCGCTAAAATGATATTGATCATGATTGTTGATAATACCGTTTCATAGACTGCATCAATGATACCAGCCTGCATCAAAGCAGTCAAAATAACATAAGACAAAATAATTGCGGCCAGCCAGCAAAGATTTGTTTTCTTAAATCTATCTTTCATAAGCTTATACCTTTTCCTTTACATTCTTACCTAATAATCCGGCTGGTTTGATGATCAGGATAACAATTAAAATAATATAAACTACTGCATCTTTATATAAAGATCCGCCATATCCGGCAATCAAGGTCTCACAGACGCCAATGAAGAATCCGCCGAACATCGCTCCCGGAATAATTCCGATACCGCCGAAAACAGCGGCAATAAAGGCTTTGACACCCGGCAATGTTCCCATCAGCGGATTGATGGAATTGTAATAAATACCGACCAATACCCCAGCGGCACCAGCAAGAGCTGAACCAATGGCAAAGGTATAAGAAATGGTCGCATCTACATTGATTCCCATCAATTTTGCAGCATCCGCATCTACAGACACAGCACGCATCGCTCTTCCGATCTTGGTCTTTTTAACAATAAACTGCAATACCAGCATCAATACGATAGTTGTAATAAAGATAATGATCTGCTGAGAAGTAATACGCACTCCGCCAATCATAAATACTTCATTGCTTAATACATTCGGGAATGTTTTTACACCTGTTCCCATCACACGCTGTGTTCCTGCCTGCAGGAAATAACTGACACCAATCGCTGTGATCAAGGCCGTAATACGTGTCGCATGACGCAATGGCTTATAAGCAACACGTTCAATAATAACACCAATCAAAGCACATCCTGCCATTGCAGCCAATAATGCCGGAAAGAATCCTAATCCCAAGCTGGTCACAGCAATAAATCCAATATAAGCTCCCAGCATATAAATATCACCGTGAGCAAAATTAATTAATTTTATAATCCCATAAACCATCGTGTATCCTAATGCAATCAAGGCATAGATACTTCCAAGCGACAGTCCGTTAATGATCTGCTGAAGAAATACTGTCATATTTTATCCTCCTATAATGGGTAAAATAGGAGAAAATAACTTCTCCTATTTTTTCATTTCAAGCATCATCGCATCATTCATCTAAAGAAGGATTGACGGAAATGGCATTTGTTTGTACGCCATCCACAAATTCCACAACCAATACAGGTTTTACCGGAGTATGCGTTTCATCAAAGACAAATGAACCTGTAATACCATCAAATTCAATATTTTCTAAAGTCTGTTTCAATGTTTCCGGATCAGTTGTTCCAGCTTCTTCAATGGCCTGAATCAATAGATTTGTGGAATCATAAGCCAATGCAGAGAACATATTTGGATCTTCATTATATTCAGCTTTATAAGCATCAATAAATGCCTGCAATTCATCAGAAGCACCTACTGTTGTATAAGCTGTTGTAAAGTAAACATCATTCAGATTTTCAACACCGGCTAAATCACTTAAGGTTGTAGATTCAAATCCATCCGGACCTAAGATAGGACAATCAATGCCGGCAGCTCTGGCCTGTTTGATAATCAAACCAGCTTCTGAATAATAACCTGCGATATATAAAACATCAAAGTCTTGAGCAGCAATATTTGTCAATACACTTGAGAATTCAGTTTCCCCGGCAACATAACTCATCGTATCTACGACTTCTCCGCCCAAACTTGTAAAGTGTTCAGAGAATGCATCCATTAAACCTTTGCCGTATTCACTGGAAGTATCACCGTAAACGATGGCTTTTGAAGCACCTAAGTTATCAAAGGCAAACTGTGCCATGGCAGCCCCTTGATAAGTATCCTCAAAGCATACACGGAATACATAATCATATACATCGGATTCCGGATTGCTAGGATCTACCAATGTCTGATTATTAGCAGTTGCAGAAGGTGAAATGACAACTACCTGATTATCATTCGATGTTTGATAAGTAGCTGTACTTGCCCCAGATGTTGCAGGCCCTACTACCCCTGCCACACCATCTTCAGCTAAACGAGCCGCTAAAGTGACAGCTTCAGCTGGATCTCCACGGTTATCATAAGTCACATCTACATAGACTTCTTCCCCAAGTCGTTCATTGGCCTGAGCAATCGCTAACTGTGAACCTTTCAGTTCTGCATTTCCATAATCAGCTGTTGAACCGCTTAATTCATAATGCAGACCAATTTTAATTGTATCCGATTCTGTTGTCGAATCTGTCGGCGCTTCCGAACCGCCGTCATCATTTCCGCATGCTGTTAATGCTGTCATCGACAGACATGCGACAATAAGCATTTTCCAAAACTTTTTCATATGAACTATCTCCTTTTCTGAAACTTGTTAAAGCCATTATACAACTTAATGAAAATATTTCAATACATTTTTATAAATTTTCAATATTTTTCAGTAATCGTTTTCACCCCTAGTGATTCCGACTTGTATCATTGTTCAGAAATAAAAAAAAATAGATATCCAATCATTACCTTAATTGAATATCTATTTGAGTTCATGAAAAAGAGCTGGTCTCAGCCAGCTCTGATTTACTATCGAGTCTTTTCGATGATTTCTTTGAATGAATCAGCCTTCAATGAAGCACCGCCGATCAAAGCACCATCAATATCTTCCATTGCCATATATTCAGCAATGTTTTCTGGTTTTACTGATCCGCCATATTGAATGCGAACTTTGTCAGCTGCTTCATCCCCATACATCACACGTACTTGGTCACGTACGATGTGGCAGCAGTTCTGCGCAATTTCTTTTGTAGCTGATTTACCAGTACCGATAGCCCAAATTGGTTCATAAGCAATGACAATGTCAGCTACACATTTTGGACACATATCAGCTAAAGAACCGCTGATCTGTGAACGAATCACTTGTTCAGTTTCACCGGCATCAAACTGTGCTTCAGTTTCACCTAAACATACAATTGGTGTAATTCCTGCAGCAATCAAGCGTTTTGCTTTCTTGTTGACAGTTTCATCTGTATCACCGAACATTGTACGACGTTCAGAGTGACCGATGATGCAGTATTTAACGCCGATTTCTTCCAGCATAGGAACACTTACTTCACCTGTAAATGCACCATTGTCTTCGAAGTGGCAGTTTTCAGCTGCAACAATTAAGTTTTTTGCATGTTTGATGGAATCATTCAATGCAAGGAATGATGTTGCTACACCATAAGTAGCCCCATCGTGGCAGCAAGGATCTACAGCATCAATAAATTCAACTGCTTCCTTGATTGTTTTATTCATTTTCCAGTTTCCAACAATAATAGGTTTTCTCATCTTATCTGTCCGCAATTACCGCAATACCTGGTAATTCTTTTCCTTCCATATATTCTAATGATGCTCCTCCACCTGTAGAGATGTGAGAGAATTTGTCAGCGAATCCTAATTGGATAGCTGCAGCAGCAGAGTCACCGCCGCCGATAACTGTAGTAGCACCTGGCAATTCAGAAATAGCCTTGCATACTTCAAGTGTACCTGTTGCGAATGGTTTCATTTCGAATACACCCATAGGACCATTCCATACAACAGTCTTAGCTCCCTGAAGAACTTCTCTGTATAAAGCAACAGTCTTAGGTCCGATATCCAAGCCCATCATATCTGCAGGCATAGCTTCAGAGTCACATACTTTTGTATTTGCATCTTCCGCAAATTTATCTGCACATACGTTATCTACAGGCAATACTAACTTATCGCCGGCTTTAGCTAAATATTCTTTTGCTAATTCAATGCGGTCTTCTTCCAATAATGAAGTACCAACTTCCAATCCTTTCGCTTTCAGGAATGTATAAGCCATACCACCGCCGATAATAACTTTATCTGCAATCTTTAACAGATTGTCAACAACTGCAATTTTATCAGATACTTTCGCACCGCCGATGATTGCTACGAATGGGTGAACCGGAGTATCTACTGCAGCACCTAACATCTTCACTTCTTTTTCTACTAAGAAACCTAAAGCAGAAGGTAAGATAGAAGGAATTCCAACTGTAGAAGCGTGTGCACGGTGTACTGAACCAAATGCATCTTCTACGAACAGGTCACCAAGACTTGCCCAATATTTACCTAATTCAGGATCATTTTTGCTTTCACCTTTTTCATAACGTGTATTCTGCATCAACACGATTTCGCCATCTTTCATTTCTGCAACAGCTTTTTCTAATTCTTCACCGCGAGTTACAGGAACGAAAGTAACTTTTGTATCTACTAATTCAGCTAAACGTTTTCCGACGCAAGCCATATCGTTTTTCTTCTTATCTGCTTCACATTTTTCTGGATCTTTGTGATCTACTTTTCCTAAGTGAGATAACAGAATTACTTTTGCTTTATTTTCAACTAAGTAGTTGATTGTTGGCAGTGCAGCAACGATACGATTATCGTTAGTAATTACACCGTCTTTTCTAGGAACGTTGAAGTCAACACGAACAATGACGCGTTTTCCGGCAACATCCAAATCTTTAACAGTTCTTTTTGCCATAATAAAAATTCCTCCTTGGTTTACACGCATATTATAGCACTTACAAGTGGACTCGACAATCATTTTAAATGCATTGTGCATAAAATCACATACACTTCTTACATTCAAACTATTCTTTGAACTATATAGAAATGAACTGTTTCAAACACATCAAAAAAACATCCAAATTCATGGATGTTAGTTTTGTTTAATAAAGATAAGTCCAAATGTACCAGGTCCTACATGGCTTCCGATTGTCGGACCGATTTGAATTCTTTTGTCTTCCTTGATTCCTAAAGAAAGACTTTTTTCAGCCAATTTATCACAGTTTTCCATGCCGGATGTATATCCCATCACCATTGGATAATTTTCATCAATGCCATCCTGCAAAGCCATTTTTGCCATCATGCTCATTACTTTTAATTTTCCTAAAGTCTTGCCGATAACTTTGACTTCCCCCTCTTTTAAAGTAATGATCGGTTTCACCTTAGCCAGTTCCCCAATAGCTGCAGAGGTTTTGCTTAAACGTCCCCCTCGATATAAATATTCCAATGTTTCCACACTGATATATATCTGAATACGTTTTTTCAGTTCCTCTATACGTTCAACAATCTGAGCTGCATCCATTCCTTCATCAATCAATTTAAAGGCTTCATTCACTAAAAATTGAATTCCATAGGAAGCACTCAGGGAATCAACTACATATATTTTCTCATAATCTGCCATGCTTTTCGCTAATAAAGCGTTTTGATAAGTTCCGCTTATTTTGGATGATAAAAGAACGGCAATGACTTCATCACCGGCTTCTTTTGCTTCTTCAAACATTTCTAAAAATGCTTGCGGAGATGGCTGAGATGTTTTAGGAAATACTTGACTTCCGGTTAATTTCTCATAAAATTCATTTCTATCTAAATTGACGCCATCAAAATATTCTTCCCCATCAAAATTAACTTTCAGCGGAATAACGCTGCATACTTTTTCAGGGTAATCATTTGCAAGGATGTCGGAAGACGAATCCACTAAAATACGAATCATATAATCTCTTCTTGAGCAATGTCACTGATCAATGTAAATAGCTCGATAATTTCTTCTGCGCGATCATAGCCAATCCTTGTTAAAAATCTTTCAATGACTTTTAAATTCTTTTCATGCTGCTGCACAAAAATATTATCAGGATCGGGTATATATCTGACGATCATTTGTCTTTTGTCATCTTCACAGCGAATACGCTCAATCAATCCTTTTTCCTCTAAACTTGTTAATGTCCGATTCATCTGAGATTTCTGCATACGCATTAAACCGCACAAATCTGTGGCCGTCAGCTGCTTTTGTTCATTGCTTGCCAACAGATTGCATATGACTGCTTCATTAAACGGCATTAAGGAAGGAATTCTCTCTGTATCCAAAGAGATAAACAATTTGATCCATGCAGATAAAACTCTTTCATTTACTTCTTGCATTACTCTTTTCCTTTCTTAGTTCACAATGTGAACTGTTCACATTATAAACCATTATAACGTTTTGTCAACTATTTCATATTTTAATACACACTTGATCCTGCTTTTTACATCCATTACTTCAGATATTCTCTTGCAAATACACAAATCTTATTTTTTAAAAATTCAATATTATTTTCATCACAGACAATATCTTTTGCTGTATGAATTTTATTCATATAATATTGGCCAAAGCGATTCGTCAGAAAAGCTGCTGTCCCCACTGCATTGGGAAAGCCCGCCTGATCCGATGGATAAAAGGTTTTTTTGGCACTGACAATCTCAATTTGTTTCTCTGCTTCTGTCTTGCCTATTTGTTCAAATATTTGATTTAACTTTTCTCGTACATTCTCTGTGGGCATCATCAGCAGTGTATTGCCATCACCTACACAATCAAAATTGAACAATAAACATTTTTTCATTTTCTCTTTATATTTTTTGCGGAAAGCAGAAGAACCTAATAAACCTAATTCTTCATGATCGAAAAATACATACGCTATTTTTTCTTCCTGCAGGACACTTGCCAACTCAACCAAAGTGATGACACCGGAAGTATTATCATTGGCTGTATGCGGATTGGCAAAGCCAAACATCATGATCCATACGACAATCAATGCCCCGAATGCCCCAATAAATCCTGTAAAAATCTCAGGAACATCCAGCAGCACAAATATCACACTCAGCAAGATAATACTCGGAATAAACAAGGCAAAAAAGACACCCAATTGATAGATAAATGTTTTGACAATATTTTTGGGGTATAAAAGATTCGGAAACGGCAGACGCGCACACGTATCATAATGCGCACTGAAAATAAGCTCTGCTTTCTCTATATCGCCGATAATAATATTTTCACTTCCAAATGCCCCGCATTTATCTATCGTTATGTGATCAAAATGATCCTGCAGTAATTGCTGAAAGATTCTTTTTTGTTCTCTTGATTTTCTGACTTGATAAGATGTCAGGATTTTTTGAGATAGTTCATTCATAAAGTCCCCTTTTATTCAATATTTACCGGTATATCCATGGCCTGCTGAGCAGCTGTGGTATTCACTTTGACCATCCATTGTCCATCTCTTTTGAAAAGATAAGATTCATCAGTAAAGGCAACTTCTTCACTGCTTTCAACACCCATTTCTTCCATACTTTGTCTGACTGCTTCACTCATGGCATCATAGTCACTGACCAATTGATCATTGCTTAAGAAATTGCCGGTGCCGTTTTCCAGATTCCATACTGTATATTCAATATCAGAAACACTTTCTCCATCTTCGATTGTTCTGACGATCTGAATGACTGAAATCACATCTTCATTTTTATTCACTTCATAAGTCAGTGTCTGACATTTTTGAATTAAGTTCGGATTCTGTTCATTGTATTCGACACTGTCAATAGCATCTTCATAAGCCTGCTGGAGTGCTTCATTGAGTTGTGTCAGTTCTTGATTATCAAACCCTTGAAATACCAATCGCTGTGCACAGATTTCATTGCGGCCAAACGCCTGATTCTGAATATTATCTTTGATAATCTGCTGTTCTGAATCTTTTGGATATACTGTACGATATTGCTCAATCCAGTCACCGTTGGTCATTGCAATCAAATCAGACATTTCTTCTTCCAAAGTCTTATCAATGGTTTCTTCTACAGGTTCCGGCTGTGCTGCACTGCATCCGGAAAGCAGCGTGAAAGCCAATAAATATTTTAAGTATTTTTTCATAAATCATTCCTCTTTTTCTTTTACAAACTCACTTATAATTATAATATTTCCCATATAAAAAACAAGGAGCTTTGCTCCTTGTTTACCATTGTCCTAATAATTCTCTGAAGATTCCCAAATAGAATTCCGCAGATTTTTCCCATGAAACATCTGTCTTCATAGCATTCTTGACAATCTGTTTCCACATATCCGGTTTATTGTAGTAGCAATCAATCGCTTCCCACAATACATGCATCATATCATTAGAATTGTAGTTAGTGAAACTAAATCCGTTTCCTTCCTGTGTATATTCATTGTAAGGAATGACAGTATCTCTTAAACCGCCGGTTTCTCTGACCAAAGGCAATGTTCCATAACGCATGGAAATCAATTGAGATATACCGCATGGTTCAAATAAAGATGGCATCAAGAACAAGTCACTGGCTGCATAAATCTGGTGAGATAATTCTTCAGAATAGCCATTGTAGAAACAAATCTTGCCTTTATTGTTAGCTTCAGCTTCTCTCAGTTTATCTTCCAATCCTACTTCTCCGCTTCCCAATACAACTAACTGTATTGGCTGATTGCAGATATTGAACAACTGTTCGATGACAAGATAAATACCTTTCTGCCAAGTCAAACGAGATACGATACCAATCAGCATCTTGTTTTCATCTACTTCAAGACCTAAACTTTCCTGCAGAGCTACTTTATTGGCAGCCTTGCCTTTTCTTACATTCTGCAATGTATAATTCTTCACAATGCTTGGATCTGTCTTTGGATTCCACAAATCTGTATCAATACCATTGACAACTCCGCATAGATCCGCTGATCTGAATCTTAAAACAGAATCTAATCTTTCACCGAACTGAGGAGTTTTGATTTCTTCTGCATAAGAAGGAGATACAGTAGTAATCTTATCTGCATAGACAATACCTGCTTTCATATAACTGATGCCACCGTCAAAGCGAACATTTCCGTTATCGAAAACATAGTAGCCTAAGCCTAAACAAGAATCCAGCATTTCAGGGCCAAAGTTTCCTTGATATGCTAAATTGTGGATAGTATAAACATGCTTAATTCCGCGATAGCGATAATCATGGTTGTAATTTTCTTTGCATAATGCAGGAATCATACCGGTATGCCAATCATGAGTATGCATGATTTCAGGGAAATAATCTAACTGATTCAGCATTTCCAAAACAGCTTTCTGGAAATATGCAAATCTTTCTCCATCATCAACATATCCATACATACCTTCTCTTTCAAAGTATCCGGCATGTTCAATGAAGTAGAAAATCACTCCGTCACGATCCAATTGCCATAAATTTACGTTTACTTCCTGATAATTGATATTCACAGTATAAGTTCTCAGATATAAGAATTGATCATGCCAGTTAATAGCAATTTTCTTATACAAAGGCATAACAACACGTACATCATGACCTTTTTTCTTAAATTCATAAGGCAATGAACCAATTACATCAGCCAAACCGCCGCTTTTGATAAACGGAAGACCTTCAGAGGCAACTAATAAAATTCTGCTCATTAAATTTTGTCTCCTTTTCTTACATATGCAGGTGATCCGCATATACCTTTAACATTTTTCACTGTAACAATTCTTGCTTCTTTATCAACAACACAATTGTCAACATGGACACCTTCACCAATTACACAGCCCGGAAGCAATACGGCATTGGTAACTACTGCATCTTTTCCAATCACGCAGCCACGTCCGACTACGGTATTTTCTACATGACCGGCAATATCACAGCCATTTGAAATAACAGAACGTTTGATTTCTGCTTCCTCATAATAACGTGTTGGAGCTGAATCGCTTGTACGAGTATATACTGGCCATTCATCATTAAATAATTCGTTGGCTACTTCATGATTGATTAATTCCATATTGGCTTCATAATAACTTGTCAAATCAGTAATAGCTGCTAAAAATCCTTTATATTGGAAACCGCGAATATCCAGCTCATCACATTTTTCATTGATGATATCTCTGAACCAATACAATGAACTGATTTTCAATGCATCATCAACTAAAGTCATAAATAATTTCTTGCTTAATACATAGATTTCCATGGATATGTTCTTATTTTTTGCATTGCCGCGGTTTTTTTCTATTGCAAGAATACCTTTTTGCTTATTTAATGTCACCGTGTCACAATCAATGAAACGGCTCTTTGCATCATCTACACTCTTATAAACAATTGTTACATCGGCACCTGATGCAATGTGTTCTTTTAAAACTTCATCAAAATCAATAGAGAAAACCATATTGCTTGGTGCAATGACAACATATTCTTTTGTGCACTTGTCAATCTGACGGAAGTTGGCTTTAAAAGAAGCTATGTCCGTATTATAGAATTCAGATTCTGGTTTGTTTTCACCATACAGAATACTGATCCCCCCGCGTTTTGAATTAATATTATAGTGACGTCCTGTCCCAATGTGACTGATAATAGAACGAGGACGATTTTTTAGATGAACATGAATATCTTCAATTCCAGAATTGGTCATACTGGAAATCGGAAAGTCAATCAAACGGAAACGTCCTAAGAATGAAAATGCACCAATAGGGCGATATTCTTCCATCCCTCTGATCTGAACGTTTGACCCTGGAAAGTTAATAATACCTAATGCGTTACACATAATTCCTACCTCACATTCTTAGCGATCAGTTCGATCTTTTCGCTATTTGGATCACCAACAACTGCATTTGGTGCAATCTTCACACCTTCAGCAACCATGACACGATTCAATACGGCTCCTTCGCCAATCTGTACATTCGGGAATACAACTGAATCTTTGACGACAGCTTTTTTACCGATGTTTACATGAGTGAATAATACTGAACCTTCCACTTTGCCGTCAATGAAGCAGCCCTGATTGATGAATGAATTCTTCACTTCACCGTCTTCACCAACACAGTGAGGAGATACGTTTTTATCTTCTGTATAAATCTTCCATTGAGGGTCATGCAAATCCAATTCACTGCTCTTATAAATCAGATCCATGTTTGCTTCCCACAAGGAATCAATTGTTCCTACATCTTTCCAATAGCCTTCAAAGCGCCATGCAAATAAACGCTTGTGATCCGCAAGCAAGGTTGGAATAATATCCTTACCGAAGTCATGATGACTATTTTCCTTTTTATCATCTTCTATCAGCATTTTTCTTAATAGTTTCCAATTAAAGATATAAATACCCATAGAAGCTAAATTACTCTTTGGCTGTTTTGGTTTTTCTTCAAACTCCATAATACGATCACTTTCATCCGTATTCATGATACCAAAACGGCTCGCTTCTTCCATTGGAACAGGCAATACGGCAATTGTACAATCCGCATCATTTTCTTGGTGATGTTTCAGCATTTTTGCATAATCCATCTTATAAATGTGATCTCCTGATAAGATCAAAACATAATCAGGATTATAGCCGTCAATAAAATCAATGTTCTGTGTAATTGCATCTGCCGTTCCTCGATATACACCAAATTCTGTATCATCTTTTTCACGAGGAGGCAGAACAAATACACCGCCGTCTTTTGTATTCAGGCCCCAGTGATTTCCTCCAGCTACATAAGAGTTTAACAGGATTGATTCATATTGAGTCAATACACCAACGACATCAATTCCTGAGTTCGCACAGTTACTTAACGGAAAATCAATAATACGATACTTTCCGCCAAAGAAAACTGCTGGCTTAGCGACTTTCTTCGTTAATGCTTCCAGACGTGTTCCGCGCCCACCTGCAAGGATCATCGCTAACATATTTTGTTGTTTCATAAATAAATCCCCCAGTTCTTTCTTATAATTCCATTATAAACCTTTTTTCTGGAATTTCCACCCGTTAATTGTAAAAAATGTAAGCGTTTTCTAACTACAGGTATTTTTTTCCTTTTTTTTACCCTTATTTTTCACTCTATTTATCTTTTTATATTCAT
This sequence comes from uncultured Traorella sp., assembly GCA_944324265.1. Taxonomy (GTDB): domain Bacteria; phylum Bacillota_I; class Bacilli_A; order Erysipelotrichales; family Erysipelotrichaceae; genus Traorella. The sequence goes on along the minus strand of CALUVS010000013.1, from coordinate 1,776 downwards.
TTTTACTCTTGAATCAAAATTAGTAATTACTTCTATCTGTCATTTTCCCATGTCAAAAATAAAAAACAGGAATCATCTTTTATTTGTTTAAATAAATCCTTATTTTATTACAATATTAAGAAAGCCTATCCTTAACTTTCAACGATTTGTATAACTGTTATAAAGTGACCTTTGTCAAGTGGTAACGATCACAATTAAAATATTCTATTTTAGATTGATGGCATAGAGGAGTCATTAAACAAATCATCGACAGTTAACGGATTGGTTACCTAAGGTTAATGGTCCGTCGAATATGGTTTTATAATCTATAAACGTGGATCAATAGTTGTATCTTTTATCATCTTCGCGACTTGATGATAAATGACTATTGCCAAAATAGTTCTATCGTAAATAACCAGACCTGCTTTTATTTAATTTAACTCCTCTATGACATCAATCCTTGATGAAATCAATACATTTTTAAGATCATTATAGTTTCTTCCATTTTAATTAATGTTTCCTGTTTCCATCCCCCATATAAAGCATGACAGTTCTCTGGCTACCGCTACAATAGCCTTGTTATGAGGAACACCTCTTCCCATCAAATCATCATACCTCTTCTTTAATCTTTTTGAAGCTCTATCGGCGTATGCTATGACATCTGCTGCTTGTTCTTTTTGCCTTGATTTCAATTTTTTTGATTTTGGACTATATTGTGTCCCTTTGGCAATTGCAGTTGCACACTCAATAAGTGTGGTTCTTATTCTGCTATTTCCTTGTTTTGTGATGGATGTGACATTTCGTTTATCTCCGCTGGATTGCTCACCGCATGTCAGTCCGGTATAAGAAGCATATGCCTTAGCATTAGGAAAACGGTTAAAGTCAGATGTTTCCACTTGGATTGTCATTGCACTCAATGTGTCGATTCCTTTAAAACATCTAAGTTTTGATACTGGTTCTTCATATCTTTCTGTATGATACAGTTCATCTATTCTGGCAGTGAATCTTTCAATCTTTTCTGTCAGTAAGTCATATTGAGCTAAATATTCAAATAAAATTTCTTTTTCCAAAGTATCCATTTCTAAATTCCTTAACCAGCTGATATGTTTAATCGTCCATTTTGATTTTCCTTCATAATTAAAACCAAATCTTAATACGTAGGCCAAGATCTGCTGCTTGATTTTCTTTAATTCTTTCTTGAAAGCATTCGTCATTCGGATATATTCTTTTACCCTTATATCTTCATCATCGGGAATATGAACGGCCTTGTATGTTTTATTCGCCAAATTGATCGCTATGTTTTTGGCATCTCTCTTATCATTTTTAGTAACTTTGTTCTTCGGTGATGATTGCATGGTCGTTGGTGCTAAGATATCACAATCTATCCCCAAATTATGAAGTGATTTATATAGGGAAAAACCCAGACATCCGGCTTCATAGCCGCATTTAAATTCAGTTTCCGGATTGACTTCTGTTTTGATATCATTGATATATTTTTGTACAAGTTTTGCATCTGCAGCGCATTTTACTTCTCGCGATATATCACCGCTTTCTTTATCATAGCAACATAAGTTGTATGAATTTTTGTGGACATCCATTCCAATAAATAATATACTTTTCATGTGGCCTCCTTATTGTCGTTATGGCATCGATTCTTTAATTTACTTTAATTATGAATCGTAATCCACGAATTGGCAATTAGGAGGTCACTTTATATTATCTATAGTCTCTTCGTTGCTGCTCTAGATGTCGAATCAACGTATTTCTCATCGATTTCAAATCGCTTGAGGATTTTTT
>CALUVS010000012.1 GCA_944324265.1 uncultured Traorella sp. | reverse complement strand
TATAAATAAAGATAAGTTTAGTGTAAAATAGAGTATAGGAAAGGACAACCCTCGCTTGAAAAGCGAGTTAGTTCAATCTTTTGATAAAGATTTTTTAGAATAACGATATCCTTTTCCTAAATCTTTGTCACAGATATCAATTCCTGCATTTTTTATATCTTCTATAACTGATCGTTTAAGACAATTAAATGCCCTTTCTTTTGTACCATTAATAATAATTGAACCCTTCATGTTTATAGCCTCGTCTATAATTAATCCTTATTTTCGATTTTTGCCGTAATCAAAGCTCTAAGTAAATCATGCTCAGATGTTGAAATCAAAGTTAAATCCATAGCATGAAGCATCAGTACCGAACAAGGTATCTCCTCACCCTGGAATTGTGGAGCCATAAGTTTTTCGTACTGCATACGATGAGCTTCACCAAGGAATTTCTCTGCCTCTTCTAACTGTTCTAATGCTTTTTGAAAATTGTCAGCTACAAAGGAATTGATTGCTTCATAAACCAATGCCCTTCCTTCACCAGCATAACTAATCATCTCCATGCAAATCGTACTTACATCCTCTAAAGTCATTTTGTTCTCCTTATTTTCCTTTTTCTTCCAATACTTTTAAAGCTTCAATAAGGATTGGTTTTCCATGACACAAGCCATAATCTCGCATAGGAATGATCATAATCGGAACATCTTTATATCCTTTTTCATCCATTGTTTTACGAATAAAGTCCTGCTGGCTTTTAATTTGAGGAGCAAGTAAAACAATATCGACTGATCCATAATCAAATTCACGATATCTCATACTTGCAAAACATCCGCCTTCCAACTCTACTCCAACTTCTGCAGCATGTTTTTTCATACTATCAACAATAAGTCCTGAAGACATTGCTGCCCCACAAAAAACTACAAATCTAACTTTTTTCATGACCTTCCACCTCTCTCTTACTCGAATTTAGCATATTTATTCGCTAGATTCAAGAGCTTCGTTCGCTTGTTCTTCTTCGACACATTTCTTTTCCCAAAGCTTAGCAAATGGATACCAAATAATGAATAATAATACAATCAAAATTGCTTGAGCTACAACTGCTTTCCAATCACCTGTTGATAATAATGGATGAATCAAAGGTGGAGTTGACCAAGGAATTTGCACATAAGCAGCACTAATAACACCTAACGCTGTTAACACATAACCATAAATCGTTCCAAATACAGATGATAAGAATACAAAAGGAATAAACAAATACGGATTAAATACAATTGGAGCACCAAATACTACTGGCTCGTTAACACAGAAAATACCTGGAATAAGTGAAACACGTGCTACTTCGCGCAGAGCTTTTGATTTTGAATTCCACCAAATAAAACATAATACCAATGTACAACCTACACCACCAATCATATGCCAAGAATAGAAGAATGGTTCTGTCAGAATGTGTGGTAATGCTTCTCCTGCTGCTCTGGCAGCTGCATTTTCAGAAATATTAGTTAATAAAATTGGATACATTGGTCCCCAGATTGTAAATGAACCACCATGAATACCTACAAACCACAAAATTTGTGTTAATAAGCTACAAATTACTGCCGCATACCAAGTATCTGTAACACTTAGAATCGGAGAAATAATAGCATTAATAAATACAGTCAAATCAAATCCTAAAATGACGCGTACAAACCAGAAGAATACAACAATGATTCCCATAGGAACTAGAGCTGCAAAAGAGTTAGCTATATTTGCAGGAACAGCTTTTGGCATTCGAATTACGATATTATGTTTGAATGCAAAATGCATAAATTCAACTACAACAATTGCAACGATAAATAATGCAAACATACCTTTTGCACCAAGTCCAGTTATCCCAATTGCACCATTTGACAAATAGATAGGCTCAACTACAATTAAATAGCAGCATACAGTTACAATTTGACACATAACAGGATCAAGTTCATCATACATTTTTGACAATTCTGATGCCAAGGAAATTGCCAACCACAAACTGATAAATCCAAATGTCATGGAATTCAATGTATCAATCTGTACAGCATAAGGTGCAAAGAAATCGACAACAGCTTGAGCTGGGAATGACGTCAGCAATAAAGGAATACATCCAACAATAATCATTGGAATAGTTCTAATTAATGCTGAACGAATGGCAACCATATGTCTTTGATTTCCAAATTTCACCAATGGCGGAGCTAATTTCTCTTCGATAAAAATTCCCACTTTTTCCATAGTTTCTTCAAATTTACTTTTCTTTGCCATATTTTATCCTCCTTATTTTTACTCTTTTAATGAGTTTTGGCTATTTTAATTAAATTCTAGTTTCAACAGCAACAGTATAATCATTATTCGAATCAATATTTGGATCCAAATTATTAAATTCCGGAATATATGCAGACAACATTTGAATAACCAAGGTTATCAATAAAACTGAATCATCATATTTAAAGTAAGGCAAATTAATAATACCTTCTTCTTCAATTACTTGATGTGATGCATTCACCATCATCACCTTATTTGTAATTGTTTTCAAATATTTAAATGTTTGATAATTGATTTGATTCAAGCCATGAGCATCGGTATTAAAAATCCAAATAGTACTTCCCTGCTTTATTGATCGATGCATTCCATGAGAGAATTCCAATATGTCATTAAACATTGTTGGCATGCACATTGTTTCCATGAGCTTTAATTGTCCTTCTAAAGATGATCCGAAGTTAATCCCATTTCCTAATACATACAAGTCTTTTACATCATGGAAATAATCAACACTCTTTGCATATTCCATTACCTTTTGAAATGTATCATCTAATAAATTTACTTCCTGAATTAAAGCATTAATTAATTCTTTATATTCAAGCTGATTGATCTTCCCTTGATGTAAAGCTAATTTATATGCAAACAATAACAATTGCACAATTGTTGAAGTATACCCTTTTGTTTTGGCGTTGCTATCCTCTACGCCAACATTCAAATAAATGCTCGCATCTACATTTTGATCAAGTTTTGAGCCTCTTACCTCAGTAATTCCCATTGTCTTAAAGCCTTTTTCTTTAACAATTTGTAAAGATTCTAAAACTCCTCGACTTGTCCCAGTCTGACTGATAAAGATGGCTAATACTTCTTCTCTATTTTCCAAGTCAATGTTTCCGCTATTGAACATAAAGTTTGCTGGGGTCATAACATTTGTTCTAAGTTTACATGTTTTTGAAAAAATTGAAGAGCATACTGTTGCAGCATTATATGAACTTCCATGAGCAATGAAATATAAGGATTTTATATTTACTAAATTATTTTCTTTAATACATACATCAATTTCATCAGATGCAATGTTATTCAATAAAATTGCACTTTCTTCATTAATGTATTTCCACATCACACTTCTCATATCACTTATCTTATTCGTATTTAATTCCTAGAATTTTCGCAGCGTTCTTACCAAGCATCATTTCAAGATGTTCAGGATTATCGCAAATGTATTTCACTTTTTCAATTTCCTGCATCATATCTCCAAATGGTGCATCAGAGCTAAAAAGAACTTTTTCTGGTCCAGCAATCTCATATGACATTTTGATTACTGGTACGTAAGAACCGCACGTGCTGACATAGAAGTTTGGAATATCTCTAGCCAGCTCACATGCTCGATCATACATCATCGGAACTCCTGTGTGAAATAAAATCACAGGTACATCTGGATAACTTTTAGCCATTTCTGCCCATTTATCCGGAATGGAAAACATATCTGATTGACCATGTGCTACAACGCATTTCTTATACTTTCTGCATAAGTCAAAGAATGGGTCTAAAATACTATGTCTATCTGCACTATATCCGTAACGAATAGCGTTCATTTTTAAACCGTAAAAATTATAATCTCTAAAGCACTTTTCTAATTCTTCTTCTGCATCAATATCCCATGGATTAATTACAGCAAAACCAACTGTTCTTTCAGGATATTTTAAGCAGCATTCATGAATGTAATCATTATCAATTGTTTCAAGCTGAGAACAAATCATACACTTTTCTACTCCTGCTTGATCCATGATTTCTAACAATGATTCAAATTTATAGTCTTCACCCTTTTTTCTTCCAATGTGTGCTAACATATCAATGATCATACTCTTCCTCCTTAATGTGGAAAATATTAGCTGCATTTTCCCACAAAACTTTGCGTTCGCCATCTTCATAATTCTTAGCAGCATTTCTGACCTTCATTAATTCTAAATCAAAATATCCTGCTTCAGGTGTACCAGTACCGAGCAATACCTTATTAATGCCACAAGTTTTGATTGCCCTATGTGTGTTAAAATCCATACTTGAAGATGTTTCGATATATACATTAGGATGGCGTTTTCCAATAGCTACTGCACTCGCATTATCATATTGCAGCCCCATTCTTCCCATAATAATGTTGACTTCTGGGAAATCTTCAGCAATTGCATCAAAGAATATAGGACTGCTGAAGACCTCTGCAGCACCATAAATCCAAGCTGGAACATCGTATTTTTTGCAGACTTCTAATAAAGGATAGAAAACCATGTGTTCACATAACATGTATCCATGACGAATTGGATCCATATAGATACCTTTAAATCCATGATTAACCAATGCATCCTCAAATTTTTCTGCAGCATCATCATCCCAAGGGTTCACAACATATAAGCCAATAAATCTATTTGGATATTTTTTTACTGCTTCTTCAACAGATTGATTATCAATTGACTCAGCATAACTATGAATAACTGCAATATCAATACCTGATTTATCCATTTCTTTTAATAAATCTTCTGCTTTAATTTCAGGTTTAAATCTATGTTTACCTATTGTATTTGATACATCAATAATCATTTTCTAACCTCCTAGTGATCTTTTACCCAAGTAGGGCCAAATTGCATCCCTAATAATGTTTCTGCAGCAATACTTTCCACAAGTGGCATCAGTGATAGTCTAAACTTTGGTAATTTAACAACAAAAAGTCTTTCTCTTTCTTTAATGTCGCTTGTAGTAAACAGCATAACTCTTCCGCCATGATCTAAAATATAATTAAGCATCTTCATTTCTTTTGTATCATCTTCAAATACTGGGAAAAACATTTGAGCTAAATAATCTTTACCTAATTTAGAACTATGATATTGACCATGAGCGTAGTCAGCACATTCCCATACAGCTGTGCAATTATGCAAACCCTCACGATATGCCAGTGATAATTGTTTAGCAGTCGCCAAAGAAGTATTGTTCGCAAGCAAATCTAGTAATAAATAATCTTTTGAAAATTCATACATATCTTTCGTATTATTTTCATAATCAGAAAGCCATTTTTCTGACCAATCTGCAATTTCATTAGCCTCTTGCCAGAAATCATCATTTAATTCACCAGTTAATCTATGTGCCAATACATTTAGTATAAACATTGTAAATTGATATGTCTTACTTGTTATAGATACTTCCTTATGAGCTCTGATTGGTAAAACAATATCAGCAATTTCCTGGAGTTTACATCCTTCATTATTATAAATACCTACAACTTGTGTAATCTTCTTTGCCTTTTCAACAAGTTCAATTACTTCCATTGAATTCCCAGATTGAGAAATTGCAATCACAAGCGTTTTGTCGTCAATATAATTAAATTCAAATCTTGATAAATCAAATGCACTTAATGATAAAGTAACAATACCTTTTCCAGTCAAATAACTTTTGACAGATTCCATAGCATAAAGTGAGCTTCCCATTCCAGTCATAATTACTTTATTCATGTTTCTTTTTTTAAATAAATCCACAATCTGATCAATCTTAAGAAGTCCTTCGTTTTGATAGTATGAAATGACTTCTTTCATCAGTACCCCTTGAGTACAAACTTCGTCAATGAACCCGTTCATATTACCTCCTCCGCTTGTTAGCGCTTACATGTTTATTATAAACAATTTGTTCATTTTTGTAAATGGTTTGAACACAAAATATTTCCGTTTTGTACACAATTCAAAACATTTTCGAACATTTTGAGTTTTTTATGCTAATATAATGTTCGTTTTGATAATATCAATTGTAAAATATGAAAATATATGTTAAGATAATCTTGTGAAAGCAGAAACTAGATTAAAAGAGATAACTGAAATTTTAAAAGCAGAAAAAAACGTTTCCACCACTAGATTAAGCTCATTGTTGAACGTAAGTGAGAAAACGATTCGTTTAGATTTAGGGAAACTAGAAAAAGCTGCTATTTTAGTGCGCACTCACGGTGGAGCTTCCTATATTGGCGAAACGAACAATTTGTTTCCAACCGAAGGGTATAGTGCTCTTTCAACTAAAGAAAAAGAGAAAATTGCTTTAAAAGCTCTTGAGTTGATCCATCCTGGTGATATCATTATTATTGATGATGGTTCAACAACTTATGAGATTGCTAAATTACTAGGAGATTTCCCTGTAACTGTGATTACACAAGATTTAACTGTGATTAATGAGTTAGCATCAAAACCAAATGTCAATTTGATTACATTTGGCGGATCAATTAGAAATACTGCATTTTCAAAAATCTTTACCAGCGAAGATGCCGTACAATCTATCAAAAAAGTACGTGTAAATAAAGTATTTCTTGGAACTGCAACTGTAAATACTGAAAATGGCTTAATGCTATACCAATATGGTGATGAAGTATTGAAAAAGGCTTTTATCGATGTTGCCAATGAAGTAATCTGTCTATGTCTTTCTACTAAATTTGATAAAACGTCTTTTTTCTCATTTGCTAAACTGGATGAAATCGATTATCTAATCACTGATTCTAAAATTGATCGTAGTTTGATTCCAAAATATGAGGCCAATGGTAAAACAAAAGTACTTATCGCTGATGAATGATCAAGGCATTCTTTATTGCTCATGTTTAATCAATACAAACTCATTTCATTTTGAACAGTAAACACTTATAAAATAAAACACGATGATTTGACTAAGTATGTCAAACTATCGTGTTTTTTCATCTCTTATTGCTTCTTCACTCTCTTCTTGTAGAACATGTACAAGGCAGCCACACAGACAATAACTAATAGAACCAATACTACATTGGAGTAAGTATCAAATACAGCCAAAATATCTGTCCAGTTTTCACCCACAATAGAACCCGCTACAATCAATACCAGATTCCAGATCACAGAACCAGAAGCGGTATAAATCAGAAACTTGCCCATCGGCATCTCACTCATTCCCGCCGGAATTGAAATCAAGCTTCTTACAATCGGTACAAATCGGCAGAAGAAAACAGACTTATGTCCCTTTGCAATAAACCAATCCTCAGCTTTATCAATATCCTCATTCTTCAGATGAGTAATCTTTCCGAATTTACCGGAAATCATTTTTTTCAAACGTTCTCTATTAAAGATCTTACCGATTAAATATAAAACAATTGCCCCAAAAATAGAACCCAATGTTGAAGCAATCACCATACCGAACACATTCAGCTGGGTATATGTTGTCATAAATCCGCCAAACAGCAAAATAACTTCTGATGGAATAGGCGGGAAGACATTTTCAATCAAGATCAATAAAAATACACCTAAATATCCAAATTGATTCATAATGGATAAGATTAAATCCTGCATGTAAGTACTCCCTTTCATTTCGATATGTACTATATTACCATATAAATACAGGTTTATGTTGTAAATATTATGCAAATTCACTTTCTATGAACAAATAATCAGTAAATTTCTCTATCAGCACTCTTCATTTAACATTTGATAAAAATAATCATGATGCTTCTGCAATAAATCTTCCTCGATAAAAGTAGTATGTGCTCCAATCAATCTCATCTTCAATGACTGATAAAACTCAATCGTTTTCAAATACACCTGCGGATTATGCAGTGTCATTTCACATATCGGCTCTTCAACATTATCTCCGACATAAGCACATCCATGCAATAAATCAATCAATGTTATGCAATCCTCCGTATGTCCAGGAGTATACACAAGCTTCAATGTATCACATAAAACATATTCATCTTCAAACGTACAATTCGGCAGTACATTCACTTCTTTGCCCTTCAGCCATTGTTTTTGATCCTTGAGCTGCTTTTGACCATATTGCTTCAGCCACTCACAGCATTTCTGATGTGCAATGATCTTACATTCCTCAAAAGCCGCAGCCCCAAACACATGATCAAAATCATGATGAGAAAAAATAACTTGTATTTCTTTTCCGCAAAGATCTTCTAAGATGCACTGCATATACTCGCTGCCGCAAAACGTATCGAACACATAAGCAATATGATCTCTTTCAATCACAATGACATTGGTGATATACGGCACCAGCTCATCAAACTGATAAATAGTCGTATCTGCATATAAAGCAATCTTTTTCATACTTTTGAATATCCCCGTTCGTCCAAATGCCAAGTCTCATCACTTTTCAGACGATGTTCTAAAATACGATATGCATTTCGCTTATCACTTTTCTCCACAAAAGCCACCGCTTCATCATATGGGGTATTCTGTGCTTTTCTTTCAATCAGACGATTCTTTAAAAACTCATAATCACATTCCACAAATATGGAATAATCACACAAATTCTTTAATTCCCGCCAATTCTCTTCATCCAGAAGCAGATAATTGCCTTCAATCATCACAATATCAGCATTCACTTGTACCTGATCTTCCTTCGGATCATGAAGCACACGATCATAATATGGCCACAGGACTTCTTCTTTCTCTAATAATTCCTGGATCTTTCTCTGTGCCTTCTTCTCATCAAAGGTCTCCGGACATCCCTTCACTTCCACCATACTGATCATTTGTCCATCTCGTTCAATCTTATGACTTTTCAAATAATCCTGATAACGATGAAATCCATCCAATCCAATTCCCTGAAAAGAAATGTGATGCTCATGCGCCAGCTGTTCCAAAAAACAAAGCAGTGTTGTTTTTCCTGCCCCCGGAGGAGCCGCCAAAAAGACAATTACCCGCTGCTTCTTTTGTTCACTTAGAATTTGACAGCGTTTTAAAAGAGGCAAAAAAATTTCATTGATTTCTGATTTATGATACTCAGCATTGACTTCATAGCCATTGACAAGAAAAGTTGTTTTCATTCGACATCCTCCCATTGTTTTTATTCTATCATGAACAGAAAAAAACCGCTAGTTGACTAGCAGTTCATTCAATACGGATAAGATAGCTTGATAATTCGGCTCTTTGCCTGTATCTTCTACGATCTCCGCATATCTGATCTTATTATTTTCATCCACGATATAGGCACTTCTTGCCAATAATCCAACCTCATGAATCAATGTATCCGAAGTCAATGCAAAATCATGCTTCTTATAATCACTTAATAATATCAAATGCTTGGAAGCATTTGCCTGACACCATCGAGCCTGCGCAAACGGCAGATCCATCGACACAGCAATCAAATGCATATCCAAATTTTCTGTTTCCTGTATGAATTTTGAGAGTTCCAAAGAACACACACTGGTATCGACACTCGGTACCCCCAATACTAATTTCAATTTTGGAAATTGAAGTGTATTCACATCCTTGAGATCTTTATCCGCTGCGGTAAAGTTTAAGAATCGATCATTGATTCTATACGGTTTTTCTGAGATGGCCATTTCTCTGCCACCAAAAGTTACTTTCATTATTTTTTCCTTTTGTCTTTCTATAAGTACAGTATAACCCCTCTGCTCTGATAAAGATACTTATATGCCCATCATAAAAAAAGCCAGAGAACAATTTCTCCGGCTTCAATTCACTATTTGCTGGCTTCTACCATCAAATCACAGATAGCATTGCTGAAAGCAATTGGATCTTCGACTTCAAATCCTTCAATCAGCATGGCCTGATTGTATAACAGATCCGCATATTTCTTCACAGCTTCTTTGTCCTTGTCAAACAATGTCTGCAATGCATTGAATATTGCATGATTTGGATTGATTTCCAAAATTCTTGTTGCCTTCAGGCCATATGGATTGCCGTTTGGCATCTGTGAAAGCACACGTTCCATTTCAAAGCTCATGCCTTCATCTGTACTCAGACATACTGGGTGAGATTTCAGACGTGTAGATAAGATTACATCACTGACTTTATCACCTAAAGCTTCCTTCAATGTTTCAAGCAAGTCCTTATTAGCTTCTTTCTTTTCTTCTACGGCTTTCTTTTCTTCTTCTGTTTCCAGATTCAGATCCCCCTGCGTAATATTCTTGAAGGCTTTCTCTTTGTAATTCATCATGACCTGCAATGCAAATTCATCGACATTATCTGTCAGATATAAGATTTCATAGCCTTTATCCTTCACAAGCTCTGCACTTGGCAATTTATCAATCTTTTCTAATGTATCACCGCTGGCATAATAGATAACATCCTGTCCCTCTTTCATACGAGAAACATATTCATCCAATGTCGTCAGCTTCATTTCATGAGAACTTGTGAACAGAAGCAGATCCTGCAATAATTCCTTATGAGCACCATAATCATTGTATACCCCATATTTCAATTGCAGACCAAAGTTCTTCCAGAATTCTTCATATTTTTCACGATCATTTTTCAGCATATTAGCCAATTCAGTCTGAATCTTCTTTTCAATACGATTGGCAATGACTTTCAGCTGACGATCATGCTGAAGCATTTCTCTTGAAATATTCAGGCTCAGATCCTGAGAATCAACTAAACCTTTTACAAAACGGAAGTGTTCAGGAATCAGATCACTGGCTTTATCCATGATGAATACGCCGCGGCTATATAGCTGCAAGCCCTTTTCATAATCACTGGAATAATAATTAAATGGTGTATGAGATGGAATATACATCAATGCATCAAATTCAACGGCACCTTCCACATGTGTGTGAATTACTTTCATAGGATCCGCATAATCATTGAATTTTGTTTTATAAAACTCATTGTATTCTTCTTCGCTGATTTCAGATTTCTTTCTCTTCCACAATGGCACCATAGAGTTCAAAGTCTTTTCTTCCACAACTAAGTGTTTCTCTTCTCCCTCTCCTTCTTCACGGCTGACCATCATGGTAATCGGATAACGAATATAATCAGAATATTTCTTGATCAAATGTTCAATTTCATATTGTTCCAAGAATTTTGAATAATTTTCCTCTTCACTGTCATCCTTCAAGAACAAAGTAATGCTTGTACCATTGGATGCTTTTTCACACTCAGTAATTTCATAGCCATCCTGTACATTGGAATGCCATCTGTAAGCTTTATCTTCGTTATAACGCTTGCTTTCCACAACGACTTCCTTAGCTACCATAAATGCAGAATAGAAACCTACCCCAAACTGACCGATAATATCTGTATCATCATCTTTTTTATCCATTTTTTCTTTGAAAGCTAAGGAGCCTGAATGAGCAATCGTTCCTAAATTCTCTTCCAATTCAGCTTCATTCATCCCAATACCTGTATCCGTAATGGTCATAGCTCGATTGTCTTTATCCACAGAAATGGAAATCTTTAAGTCATCACGATTGACTGGATTTTGTTCATTTAATGATAAATAATTATATTTGTCAATAGCATCACTGGCATTTGAAATCAATTCTCTCAAGAAAATTTCCTTGTGGGTATAAATAGAATTGATCATCAGATCCAATAATCGCTTTGATTCAGCTTGAAACTGTTTTTTACTCATGTTATTCCTCCTTAGCACTCATCTTTCTCAAGTGCTAAGAGTAGTATACCACATTTTTTAGCACTGTCAACAACTAAGTGCTAAATTTATTCAAAAATCTTTTATTTCTCTCAATCGACTTCATAATTGCTTATTTTTGCCTGATTTTTCATTTTAGTATTCACATTCTTGCAAAATACCTATATAATACATGCGATTGACAGGAGGAATACGAATGATAAAAGCACTCATCTTTGATTATGACGGTGTTATTTGCAGAACAGAAGAATATTTCCAGCAGAGAAAAATCGAATATATCAACTCATTGGGTTATTCGGTAACAATGGAAGATATGTTCCCATATATCGGTGAAAGTTTTTCTACCGTATTTGTGCGCATGTTTCCGGAAGAAAAAAATGCTGATGAGATCATAAATTATTATTATGAAAATCTGGCTACCTGTCTGCCTCCTTATGAAGAAATCTTTAATAAGGAAATCTTTGAAGTATTGGAATACTGCAAAAGAAAAGGCATCAAAGTAGCCATTGCATCCAATTCCAAGCATTATCGTTTGGTCGGTGAATGTGAAAACCTACATTTATTGAAATACATTGATAAGCTGTTCAGTTCAGAGTTGGCAGGTGTAGCTAAGCCAAATCCCGCCTTTTATGAACTGGCACTCAAACGCTTAAATGTGAACAGCAATGAAGCCATTGTCATCGAAGACAGCAAGAATGGCATCATGGCTGCCAAAAAAGCGAATATTTATACTTTAGCGAAAAAAGAAAATGTGTTCCACATTGACCAAAGCTTAGCTGACGGACAAATTGATCTGTTAACTGAAGTTATTGATGTCATTGAAAACTGGCCGGAATAATAAAGCAGAAAGGTTATCTTTCTGTTTTTTTTCACAAAAAAGCAGCATGAGTCATGCTGCTATCCAATTTTTTGGAATAATTTCTCTGCATTCCTATTCAGATAAATGATACATAAAATATCCAATAATACAATTGCTAAGGAACTGATTCCGGCATACAGCCAAGGACGATCCACAAATTGTACACCTAGGAAAATAGCTCCCATACCGACAAGCATTCCTACCAATAATGTCACAAATACCGGCAAAGATTGCTTGATAACCATAGCACTGTTTTCCCAATCCAATCGATAATAATGCAGATTCAAGATCATCCCGATCAAGCTGATCAATAATGTACTGATGATCAGAATAAAGATCAATGTCAAGCATTGGAAAATATTGAAATTCAAGGCATAAGTGGCCAAAAGAATTGCCGCAAAATTAAGCGGAATCACCACAACCATATTTAACAAGATCTTCGCACTTAAAAGTGTCTTGACATCAATCGGCAATGATTTGATCAAATCAAACATCTTTCCTTCAATCGAGATCGACGTATTGGTTGTACAAGCTGTCAGACTGCCCAAAAGAATCACCCCAATGGCAAGCGGAAAGAACATGCCTGTCAGATATGTCGGTACAGCTGCATAAATCTGATCCTTGATAAATGCTAAATAAACACATCCGCCCGCAAGCATGATCGGAAAGATCAAGGTATTCATCAAATAAGTGGCATTGCTGAAATATGTTCTCAATTCTTTTTTAAACAAAGCTGTAAATACACTTTGCTGTTTGGATTGTGTCAGCTTGAAGTTCTTTACTTTATATCCCTGTTTGATTTCCCCATTCAGTTTCATGAAATAACGGGCAAAAATAAATACAAACAAAGCAAATATACCGATATTCAAAAGCAATCCAATCACAAAGTGAGTAATATTGCCGAAGACCATACCGTCAAATAACAAGGTCATAAATGGCAATACAGAAGCGATGCTGTTGCCCAGATCTGTCAGACTGGAAGCAGATGCATTGATTAAATTCTGAATACTGAAGCTGCCGACCAAGATCACTCCGACAAAAATAAGTGAAATGACATTGTTCAGCAAATTCTTATATTTGAATTTACCGGCGACAACCATTGAAATATATGCTAATAAAGCAGAAAGCACCATGGGTACTAACGGCAATACCAGCACAGTAATCAAGCCAAATATATAATACAGCATGCCCGGCTGAATTTGATGCGCTACAACGCCCATTGCAGGAACAATCAAAAACAAATCATAGAAATATTCCAGCAATAGAAAAGATAAAAACTTGCTTGTCAAGATTTGTGAACGTGTAAACGGCAAAGACATCAATAAATCATAATCTTTGAATCCGAATAAATGTCCTCCGGCACTTTGAAAGCCAAATATTACCAGCATCATGACACTGATAAAGCCCATCAAATATAAGACCAAATATTGATAATCACTTGGAAAAGCCGCAGTAAGCATAAAGGAATAAATCACAGAGATATAAAGGAATAAAAATGCCGGAATGGCCAATATTCCTAAACCTACAGCCTTCTTTCTCATGGAAAATTGCTTTCCTGAACGAAAGATAATATTTCTTAACTGTACTTTTAACAGCAGCATTAAATTACGCATGTTCCACCAGCTCCAAGAATACTTCTTCCAGGCTCTGATCGCCCATCACTTCTTCAACTTTTCCTTCTTTGACAATCTTGCCTTCTTTGATGATAGCGACATGATCACAAAGCTTTTCCACTACTTCCAAAACATGAGTAGAGAAGAAAATACAGCCGCCGGCATCACAGATTTCACGCATGATACCTTTCAGTGTATGACTGGCCTTTGGATCCAATCCGACAAAAGGTTCATCCAGCAATAACAATTTCGGCTCATGAATCAAAGCACTGATAATGGCCAGCTTTTGTTTCATCCCATGAGAATAACTGGAAATCGAATCCCCTAAGTTGCTTGTCAATTCAAAAGCATCGGCATACTTTTTGATCAAAGCATCACGTTTGTTTGATTCAATCCGGAAAACATCCGCAATAAAATTCAAATAACGAATCCCCGTCAATCCTTCATATAAATCTGGATTATCCGGAATATATGCCATGACAGACTTACAAGCAATCGGATCTTTTACAATATCCTTGCCGTCAATGGTAATATGTCCCTCGTCAAAATCCAAAATACCTGCAATGCTTTTGATCGTGGTGCTCTTGCCCGCCCCGTTATGTCCAATGAATCCGAAGATTTCACCAGGCAATACATGCAAACTCAAATGATCCACAACTCGTTTGGAATCATAGCTTTTGGAATAATTTTCTATCCTTAACATAATATTCTCCCTTCATTCCTCTCTAAATATAGACTTTTCTTGAAAAAAAGTCTAATAATATGACAAATTTGTCAGTCATCTGTTTACTTTTTCACAACTTCTTGTATAATATTCTTATTAAAGCAGCAAACCTGCAAGAAGGAGAACACATGCACTCGGATTTGTTTTTTGTACTTGGTATCGTATTATTAACCAATATATATACAATGGTTTTCGGCATTGCTTTGATTGGCTTTGCAACTTACATGCGAGTGACCAAAACAAAAAAACATGATGATATTACTTATTGATTCGCTTTGATTCGGCAGCGAATCTTTTTTATAGCCAAAATAATCAAGATACCGCAGATAGCTCCGCAAATATCTAATATCACATCATTCATCTGACCATTGCGGTTAGGTGTATAATATTGAATTAATTCATCGGCGCTTGCAATCAGTGCACATAATAAGATAGCCAGTACAATCCCTTTCTTCTTAAAATAATAGGTCAATAAAGAAACACTCACTCCTCCCAGTAAGGCATATTCAATAAAATGAGCACTCTTGCGCACGAAAACATGAACACTGAGAAAATCTGTTTCAATGTGGAATAAATTGACCAGTATTTCAGTTAAGTGTTCACTGATTTGATTGGATATATCTCCTTGTATGCTTGAGTTCATCCAGATGACAACAACCAAAGCCAAGCATATTAACAGCCAAAATTTTTTCTTCATAGGTACTATTCTATCATTTTTTTATTAAAATAACAGTTTTATTTGAAACTGTTTGTACTTCATTCTATAATAGATACGGTATAAGTAACTGTAAATTCATGTAGATTTAGTTAGGAGATAGTAATATGATGAAACCTTGTATAGTCGTCGGCATCACTGGCGGTGTCGCCGCTTTCAAAAGCGTGCAGTTAGTCAGTGATTTAGTCAAGATGGGCTATGATGTCGAAGTAATCATGACAAAAAATGCCTGTGAATTCATTCAGCCTCTGCAGTTTGAGGCTCTGACTTCTCATACAGTCATGGTCGATACTTTTGACAAACGCTTTCTGCGTTCGACCCAGCACATTTCAATTGCCAAAAAAGCTTCTTGCTTTGTCGTGGCCCCAGCAACTGCAAACTTTATCGCAAAGGCAGCTCACGGATTGACAGATGATATGTTAACTACGACATTTCTGGCCTGCACTTGTCCGAAACTGATTGCTTTGGCCATGAATACGAATATGCTGGAAAATCCAATCACACAAAAAAATATTGAACTGTGTTCCCAGGCAGGTATGCAGATCATCGACAGCGACAGCGGCTTTTTGGCCTGCGGAGATGTCGGCAAAGGAAAAATGGCCAGCATTGAAACCATCAAGCAAGCCATTGAAAAAGTCATGCATCCAGATACTTCCCTGAAAGGAAAAAAGGTCTTGATCACTGCAGGGGCTACTCAGGAAGCCATTGATCCGGTACGCTTTATCACCAACCATTCCAGCGGAAAAATGGGCTGTGCGCTGGCCAAATGCGCCAAAGAAATGGGCGCAGAGGTCACACTGATTGCTGCCCATATGGATGTCAAGGCTCCTGATGTGCAGGTGATTTCAGTCACCAGTGCCAAAGAAATGGCGGATGCTGTCAAAGCAAACTATGAAGACTGTGATATCTGCATCAAGGCAGCGGCAGTCAGTGACTACACATGCAAAGAAGTATCAGCACAGAAAATCAAGAAAAATGATGAAACACTGACACTTACGTTGCAAAAAACAGAGGATATTCTGAAATGGTGCGGTCAGCACAAGCAGCATCAAGTATTGATCGGCTTTGCGATGGAAACAGAAAATCTGATTGAAAATGCCAAAAGAAAATGTATTGAGAAAAACTGTGATTTTTTAGCAGCCAATTCTTTGGTTACCCCAGGTGCCGGTTTTCAGAAAGATACCAATGTCATTGCCTTGATAGAAAAAGACAATGTCACACAATATGAACTGATGAGCAAAGAAGAGTGCGCCAAAATCATCTTAAACAAAGCAAAGGAGTATTTGCCATGTTAATGGTTGTAGATGTCGGAAATACCAATATTACGGTTGGTTTTTATGAAAATGAAATCTTAAAAAATACTTTCCGCATGACGACCCATCACAATCGTACCAGTGATGAATTAGGCAGAAAACTGACAGATTTTATGCAGCTAAGCAATTATTCGGTCGATGAATTAGAAGATGTCATCATCTCTTCTGTAGTGCCGAATATTATGCATTCCTTTACCAATGCCGTTCGCCGCTACTTAAAAAAGGTACCGATGATTGTCAGTCATGAATTGAACTGCGGCATTCAGGTTCAGACCGATAATCCTTTGGCAGTAGGAGCGGATCGTATTGTCGATCTGGCCGGCTGTTATCATAAATACGGCGGCAATGCCATTGTCATTGACTTCGGTACAGCCACAACCTTTGACTATATCAGTCAAGATGGTGTTTTCAAATATGGGGTGATGACTCCCGGAATTGCCATTTCAGCCAATGCACTGTTTGAAAAATGTGCCAAGCTGCCGGAAGTAGAAATCCAGAAGCCTCGCTCTATTTTAGCGACCAACACGATTTCTTCCATGCAGGCAGGACTTGTCTATGGCTATATCGGTCAATGCGAATACATTATTGCAGAGATGAAAAAGGCATTGCAGTTGGAATCCTGCCAAGTCATTGCCACCGGCGGACTGGGACGATTGATTGCCAGCAATACCCAAACCATTGATATTTATGATCCTGATCTGACATTTACAGGATTAAGATATATTTATTTATTAAACAAGGAGTAAACATGGAAACATTAGTATTGTACAAAGGCCACAGCGGCTTTACAGAAAGAATTGCCCGTTATATCGGCAGACAGCTTCAATGTGATGTCAAACCCTTCAAAGCTGTCAACACTGTCATCTTAATGAACTATGAATTGATTATTTTCGGTGCTCCGATCGAAAACGGAGAGTTGACCTGCATGCACGAACTCATCGTCAAAAAAAATGAGATCAACAATCAGCTTGTCGTATTTGCGACCGGTTCAAAACCATCTTCACTGGCTGATATTGAAGCCATCAAAGCACAGATTCCTGAAAAATATCAAAAGAATTTTGCTTATTTTCAAACCGGTATCAATTATGAAAAAACCGGCTTCTTACGTATCAACAAGCTCAGAAAATTCATTGAATCTGAGAAAGCAAAACCATCCATCAATGAAGAACATAAGGCTTACCAGCAGCAATTAGAAAAAACATTTGAATGCATCAACAAAGAAGAAGTAGATAAATTTATTGAAACCATCAAAAGCATTCCTGATCCATTCAATATCTTCTAAAAAAGTGTATGTGATTTTTTCTCACATACACTTTTTCCTTATAAGCTCTTTTTAAATTCCTCTAAATTCACAACCTGCTTCTGTAAGCGCGCCTGTTCAGCGGCAAAAACAATCATATGATTTTCACAAGAGATGTCAATATCGGCAATGCTCTTTCCTGTATATTCGCCATTCAGATAAGCAATGAAATCACGCATGATTCCTTCATCACCGCCGCCATGTCCGACATTTTCATCAAAAGCTTCGACAGGAATCTCTCTCCATGTACGAGCAGCAAAGTCATAGAATTCAATCTTGGACTGACTCATATCCCCGACAATTTCTCCTTTTGTTCCCATGATCTTGATATCACGGCCGCCTTTATTAAAGGCACTCATCGTAAAGGAAATGGTTGTATCATCGGCAAATTCCAAATTCACTACCTGATGATCCACTACATCATTATCACAGTCAAATACACATCGTCCATAAGGTCCCTTTTCCAATGCTTCTTTTACATCTTCATTGGTTGGAGCTGTTTTCTTTGTTGCAGCACAGCGGAACCAATCATTCTTTTCATCTTCCAGATATAGCTTCACAGCATTGTAATAGCAATCTTTTGCAGGACAGCCTTCAATACATCTTGATGGTGCTCCTTCCGGTTTGTTTTCTTTCGTAAAATAGCTTAGTTTTCCAAAAGAAGATACATTGACACACTTTTCACCTACCAGCCACTGCAGAATATCCATATCATGGCAGCATTTCTGCAGAAGCATGAAAGAACTCTTCTGAGAATTTCCCCAATTGCCGCGCACAAAGCTGTGACTTTGATGAACATTTCCGACATTTTCAATAGCATCAATACTCATGATACGTCCTACTAATCCATCATCCAGTACTTTCTTCAATGTCATATAGAATGGTGTATAGCGCAATACATGGCAGACAATAATCTGAACTCCATTGCGATCTGCCGCATCACGAATATCTGCACATTCCTTGGCAGTCGGTGCAATTGGTTTTTCCAAAAGCAAATCATATTTTAATTCAATCGCACGCATGGCAGGCTCATAGTGATCACGATCCATTGTACAGATAATTGCCACATCTGCGATCTTCCCTAAATCCAGCAAAGGCTTATAATCTTCAAAACACATGGCTTCATCCAAGTGATGTTTTTCTTTGATATAATTTCTTCGATCCTCAATTGGCTCTGCCACTGCAACAATTTCCAATTGATCCGGATGATCCAGTGCATAGTCTGTATAAGTCTGACCTCTAAGACCAGCACCAATTAAAATAGCTTTAATTTTCTTCATATTCACACCTCTTTACTCCCCTATTATTTTACATCATTTTCTTTATCTGACAATTTGCATTTTTTATTTTATTTTTACGCATTTCATTAAATATATACAAACAAAAAAAATTCAGATATAATAAAAAATATAGGAGGATATGGAACATGTTCAATAAAACATCTAGTTATTTTTTCCAAACTTATGGCGATTCCTACACATCTTTACCAAGCGAAGCAGAAAATTTAAACCAGGAAATCATTGAGATAGATAACAAATCCGTCGAACATGTTTTTTGTTCCAACACCGATATATTTATTGAAGTTTTGGAAGGAATTGCTATGCTTGTCGTTTCTAAAGACAATGTGTCCGATCACTTTGAACAATTTGTCATTCATCATATTATCCGCGTGAAGAAAAACCAATACTTCAACTTCTTCAGCATGACCAATTCCAGCAAGATTCTTTTAAGAAAGACCTTCAATGAAAACATTTCAACCAAACGAATTGTCGGTCCTTCCATTTATTGTGAAAGAATCCGCTCAGATATTCGTATTGATGAAATATTGGTATATTATTATCAAGTTAAAAATCGTAACTATGTATTCCAAGGTGAAATTCATCCGCATTGGGAATTAACCTTTATTGACAGCGGTGAATTAAAGACCAAAGTGGATCATGAAGAATTTACCTTGAAAGAATATGATTTATTTTTATATGCTCCTGGTCAATTTCACACTCAAAAAACAACTTCAGAGGATGCCTGCAGTTACTTAACCGTTATCTTTGATATGGTAGGAGCTGATCCGGCCAAACTCAGCAAGCGTATTTTCCATGTTTCCCGAAATATTGCCAATGCCATTCAAGCCTTTGTATCAGCAACAGAAGAAGACACCACTGTTTCTAATTCTCTTTGTGTCTGTTTCTTAACTGAAATCATCATCATGCTGATGCGCAATGAGGAAGTAACAGAAGTACCTCCTGCCAATTCACCAATGCAGCAGCGCTTTGAAAATGAGATCTTAAATGAAATCATTGTTTACATCAATGATAATATCTATGCACCGATCACGATTGAACAATTGTGTCACAAGTTCTCAATCTCACGTTCTTCACTCCAGCAGCTATTTAAGAAAAACTTAAATACAGCTCCGAAACAATATATCAGTAAGCTGAAGCTGAAAAAAGCACGTTTCATGATCAAAGAAAATAAATACACCATTTCAGAAATCTCCGATAAGCTTGGCTTCACTTCGATTCACTATTTCTCCAGAAGATTCAAACAAGAATTTGATCTAGCACCTAGTGATTATGCCAAGACAATTTATCATTAAAAGCCTTCGGGTTTTTTTTGTATTTTTTAGTCTTTATCTTATATTTTATGACTATTAGATACAAATAAAACTGTTCTCATGGTACAATAAGAACGGAATAAAAGGAGTGATAAAATGAACACAAATCCATTAAAACAGATCGTTGCTCAGCAGAAGGCCGGCAATCCTGTCGGAATCTACTCAGCATGTTCTGCCAATAACTATGTCATCGAAGCAGTACTGAAAAGAGCCAAAGTCGACAATCATGTTGTACTGATCGAATCTACAGCCAATCAGGTAGACCAATTCGGCGGTTATACAGGAATGAAACCACTTGATTTCAAAAATTTTGTTTATGAAATCGCTGACCGCATCGGTTTTGATAAGAAACGTATTTTCTTAGGTGGTGACCATTTAGGACCATTGACATGGACTCACTTGCCTGAAAAAGAAGCCATGGCAAATGCAGAAGAATTAATTCGCTGCTATGTCGGAGCCGGATTTACGAAGATCCACATTGATACTTCTATGAAGGTTGCTGATGATGATCCAAATACTCGTTTAAGTGATGAAATCATTTCAAAACGCGGGGCATATTTAGCGAAAGTAGCGGAAGAAACTTATCAGGAATTATTAAAGAAAGATCCTGAAGCTGTTCGGCCTGTCTACATCGTTGGTTCAGAAGTGCCAATTCCAGGAGGAGCTACCGGTGCCACAGTTGATGCCGGTGTTCAGGTAACAAAAGTAGAAGACTTCAAAGCAACTGTCACTGCCTTTGAAAAAGCATTCAATGAATTAGGATTGCAGGAAACATGGAAAGATGTTATCGCTGTTGTCGTACAGCCAGGTGTAGAAGAAAAAGATGCCGGATGTACAGAATATGACAGAGAAAAAGCCAAAGACTTAATGGCTGCCATCAAAGAATATCCAAACTTAGTCTTTGAAGGACACTCTACTGACTACCAAACAAAATACAAATTAAAAGAATTAGTTGAAGATGGTGTCGGCGTATTAAAAGTTGGTCCTGGATTAACATTTGCAATGCGTGAAGGTCTATTTGCATTAGCTCACATCGAAGAAGAAGTCTTCGAAGGAACTGATGTACAGACAAGCCGTCTGATTGATGTATTGGAAGAAGTCATGCTGGAAAAACCTGACAAATGGGCAAAATACTACAGCGGCAATGAAAATGAACTGCGCATCAAACGTAAATATTCCTTCTCTGATCGCTGCCGTTACTACATGCCAGACCCTCGAGTTCAGAATGCCATTGAAACAATGATGAAGAATCTGCGTTCACTTGGCGGCATCCCATTGAACTTAATGAGTCAGTATATGCCAATCCAATATACAAAAGTAAGAGTAGGCGAATTAGAAAACGATCCTGAAGAACTTGTCAGAGACCGTATCATCAATACCATTGATGAATACTTATACGCTTCACACCAAGAAGTTCTATAATTCATAACGGGTCAATGCCCGTTTTTTCTTTGCCTATGAAATCCAGAAATTTTCTATACAAAAAAACTGATCATATAGATCAGTTTTCAATTACAAAATATGCCTTCAAATTATTTTTAAACATGTCATTTCTTTCATCTTCCTATAAGTTTTTTGCAGGACAAGATACCATTCAAACATCACAAAAACATTGCGCTGCAAAACAATATGATTCTATCTGATAGAAGGAACTTGATTTCTCTCTATTTTTTCTCTGATTCATTCCATGCATATTTTAAATTAAATAAAAGTATGCCAATCAATACAATTATTAAAAAATCCAAAAATGTGTGATCTAATTCCAATGTACCAGCCACCATTACTTCATCAAATAAACGGAAAAGAATCAGTGCATGCAAAAATATTGAACATATTATGGCATTACTGATCAAAAAAATCATCTTTTTCATATGTACCTCCTTGATTTTTTATAAATTCATCTCCCTTTTTAAATTGAGTGAATATCACTTCTTATTTCTCATCTCAATAATAAATTGTTCCAAATTCACTCGATGATTATATTTTATAGAAGCTGCATGATCCTTATCCAATATGACTTGATTCAAATCAATGTGATTGATTGCCGCAATCGCAGCAGTGTAATGAATCATATCAGCTAATTCATTGCCCAGCTATACTTTTAAATCATGATTATCTATCGCTTTATACCCTGCTTTCTTATTCAAAACTTCAGCTGTTTCACCGATTTCTTTGACAAGCTTCATAAATAAGCCCTGATCTTCTCCATAATCACCATAATGATCAAACAAATAAGCCTCTAATCCTTCGATGGTTACTTTCATAAAATATTTCTCCCCAAATGCGAATTTATCCATTTATCTGTTTCAATCATAACATACGCATAGTGATTCCTCTA
The DNA here is from genome assembly GCA_944324265.1 of uncultured Traorella sp. Lineage (GTDB taxonomy): Bacteria > Bacillota_I > Bacilli_A > Erysipelotrichales > Erysipelotrichaceae > Traorella. Next base: position 32,073 of record CALUVS010000012.1, on the reverse strand, counting down.
TACTTCCCCTATTAATACTTATATTCTCATATAAAAATTAGGTACCATTTTGACACCTAATTAAAAATCATAATTATTATGACTTATAAAGAATAAAATATTTATAAGGCAGATCTCAGCTCATGCGGATATCCAAAAGACGTAAAACATCGTGATACAGCTGATCCTGATCCTCCAAATCAATCATCAGCCATTTCTGTCCATTTCCTGCTTTTGTTTGATGATAGATATTTTTTAATTCTGAAGTGCTGCCTTGCAGAAGTTGTTCAATCGCTTCTGAGTGCTTCTCATTGGCCACTGCCAATATAGTAAAATAACCCTTTCGCAGATAAATGGTACAAATAGTTTTGCTTCCCTTTTTCAACTTTAAATTCCATCCATATTCCCAACTGCAGGAACTAAACTCAATCTTTTCTTTGCAAACATACTTTTCTTTTAGTTCTGAATAAAACGTCATAAACAAAGGATTATAGATATATTCATTGAATTCATCAAGTGAAGGACAATAATTTCGATCATGCATATCAACCATATCAGCAACCTCCTTTAAATTATTCTATCATATTCAATCATATAATTAAAAATCTCTCATAAATAAAAAGGCACTCGTAAAGAGTGCCCGTCTAATATCATTTTCAGTTTTAAGAAGGTAAGGCTTAGTATGGATTATACAAATGCGCCAACAAATCCACCAACGATACCGACTACAAGTAATAACACGATACATGCTACTACTGACCAGTTCTTCTTAGCAATTAACCAATATAATCCGCAAGTTAATCCCAAAGGAATTAATTTAGGGAAAATACTATCGATTACGCTCTGGATAACGATTGGTGATTCTCCATTAGCAATAGTCCATGCAACTGTAGTTGAACCCATGTTAGCAATCAAAGCACCTACTACGAAGATACCTAATAAAGTAGCTGCGTGAGTAAATTCTTTTGCGTGTTTAGTTAAAGCACCGATTGCTGAAGATCCCAAGTTGTAAGACCAGTGCATCAAGAAGTAACGAACTACAAACTGTACTACGTTGAAGATAACTAAGAACAGAATTGGTCCAATGATACTTCCATCAAGTGCGAAGTTAGCTGCGATACCTGCAGTGATAGGAACTAATGTCAACCAGAAGATTGCATCCCCGATACCACCTAAAGGTCCCATTGCTGCTACACGTACGGCACGAATAGTAGGAATGTCAGCTTTTACTTGTTCCAATGAAAGAACGATACCCATAACGAATGTTACTAAGAATGGGTGAGTGTTAAAGAATTCAAGGTTGTGCTGCATTGATAATGCTAAGTCTTCCTTGTTTGTGTGGATTTTTTCCAATGCAGGTAAGATACCATACAACCATCCACCGGCTTGCATACGTTCATAGTTGAAGCTCATCTGCAAGAACAATGAACGCCAAACCATTTTGTTTAATGTAGCTTTATCCAGTTGTGGAGCTGGAGTTAAATCTTTATAAGTAGTTGCTAAATTAGATGCCATCAGAGTAATCCTCCTTTGCAGCGCTAGCTACAGCGCTAATCTTAGTATTGATCTGGAAGTCATAGAATGCTAATGCTGCACCGACGATTGCCATGATAACTAATGTGTATGAACCAGCACCGAATGCGGCATCGATTACGTTAGCTAATGCGAAACCAGCAATTAATACTGTCCAGAATTCACCAGAAATCATAACTTTCATTAATACTGCGAATCCGACGAACTTCATCATACCACCAGCAGCGTTGAATCCTGCCCATACTTGATCAGGAACAATTTCTGATAACAATGTACCAAGTTCAGCACCTGCATATGCACCAATCATAGCAATTACTGCGAACAATACACCAATACCGAACATCATGATTAAGTTCCAACGTTCAACACCCTTAACATTAGCTTCAGCTGACATGTGATCCATCTTAGTCATAACTGGAGAAGCAACTGTGAACCAAATGTTAACAGCTTGCTGTCCTAATAAACCGAATGGAATAGCTAAACCTAAAGCTGATTCGAAGTCAGGACGATTTAATGTGATGGCAAATACGGTTGCCATGATACCACCTAATACGGCGTTTGGTGGTTGTGCCCCACCGATAGGCATACTACCAATTGACATCAACTGGTAAGAAGCCCCAATTTTAAGACCCATGTCTAAGTTACCTAAAATAGCACCTACGATTGGTCCTAAAACAATTGGTTGGTATAATGATTCCAAGAAACTGAACTGGTCAATCCCACCGATGAAACCAACAACACCAATTAATAAGACTTGGATGATTCCAATTTCCATGAGTTAATCCCCTTTCTAAGATTAAGATTTTTTAAGTTAAGTTAATTTAAGTTGTAAGTTAAGTTGTTAAATGAAAAGCTTAGATGTATCTTCAGCAGCCATAGAAGGAACTTTACGAATTTCAATTTCCACTCCAAGGTCACGAAGTTTCTTGAAAGCTTCTACATCTTTGTCATCTACTGCAACAGCTGCAGCAACCTGACGTTTTCCTTCAGCCATATGCATATTTCCTACATTCAATTTCTTGATAGGAACTCCACCTTCAACCAATGCTAATACATCAGTTGGGTTTTCGCATACGATGAAGATCTTCTGTGCGTCAGATGCTTTGTGAATAGTTGCAATAGTCTTGGCAATTGTCCAATAACGTGTTTGGGCAAAGCTAGGAGCAGCCATGTTCATCAACCCCTGGCGGAGTTCATTTCCTGCTACTTCATCATTGGCAACCAGAATCAAGTTTGCACCGATACTGCTTGTCCACTGAGTGGCTACCTGTCCGTGAATCAGACGATTGTCAATACGAGTTAAAACGATATTAGGCATGATTACCTACCTCCTTATCACATAGTTTAACATTTTTTGCACTTAATTGACAATAAATGTTACCTACGAGTTTATTATAAAGCGCTTTCAGCTATTTTTCTTTACACTTTTTATTGTTGCATTTGCACTTTTCAGTAAGGTAAAATTTATGAAAAGTGCAAATATAAAACATCTGAAAATGTTTAAAAAATTGGAAATCTGCGCTCTATAACCAAATTTTTAAATTCCGTCTTCCGGTTCTACTTCTTCAGTTTTTGGCTGTAAAGCAAAAGTAACAACCTGATCTTTACCAGTTGTAATGGCCATATTTAATAAATCATCAATATTTTCTACAAAACCTCTGGCCATAGAAATTTCAATCAGCATTCCTAAATTTGTCCCTGCCAATACACGAATATCTTCTTTTCTTTCTACAGATACTTCTACAGCTGTTTTAAATGGTGATCCTCCCGGCAAATCAGAGAATACCAAAATACCTGAGCAGTCACTCAAACGATCGATAGCTGCATTCAATTCTCTTCTCAGATCATCTACAGAATATTCTTCTACAAAGTCTACTAATTCAAATTTTTCAGGCATTCCTGCAATCAACTGAACAGAACTAGCTAAGCCAGTTGCAAAATGGCCATGTCCTGTTACTAACATTCCAATCATCTTATGTCCTCCTAAATTTATTTTCTTGTATATGGGTATAAAATAACACCCTTAACAACACGGTTTACTTCCCCGCTTGGGCAAGGATTATCAGGTGTGATATTCAGTGATAAAGACTTAAATAAAGCCAAAACCTGTGCCACTGTAATGTAATCAAGACCTAACAATACATTATTATGTTCACAACCGTTGAATGAATAATAGTAATCAACTAACTCTTTTACTTCATCATGAGCTGTATTGCCGACAGCTAAGATCTTATTTCCTTTGCGCTGTCCGCTCATTTCTTTGATCAGATCCAATTCATACTGATATGAATAAGCATCATCGCTCAAATAGATAACAGTTAAAGTATCATCATTAATAATTGATTTTGGTCCATGTCTGAATCCCAAAGGTGTATCATACATAGTTGCCACTTTTCCTGCAGTCAATTCCAGCATCTTCAGTGCAGATTCCTGTGCAATCCCCTTTAAAGCATTAGCTCCTAAGTAAACGATACGGTTAAAGTTGTAACTATCAGCTATGTTCGAAATATAAGTATAATCGTTTTCTAAGAAGTTTTCTGCACGTTTGATGATGCATTCCATTTCTTCAGCTACTTCATCAATACGATCCAATTCAAAGCATAACAAACATGCTAAATACATATTTGAGAAGCTTGAGGTCATCGCAAAAGACTGATCATGTGTTTCATCAGTCAGATTGATAGCAAAGCAATTCTTTTCACTGGCAGCTCTCTTTGATAAAGCCCCATTCTTATTGCAAGTAATAAATAAGTGATATAAGTTTTCACATACTGCTTCTGCCGCATCTACTGCTCCGATAGACTCAGGAGAATTCCCTGAACGTCCAAAAGAGATCAATAAAGTTGGCTTTGTTCTAGATAAATAATTTTCTGGAGTTGCAACAATATCTGTTGTTCCATAAGACTTACATTTAAAGTTTGTAAGCTTATTCAGATAAGAATAAAGAGCATTTCCGACAAATTCACTGGTACCGGCACCAGCCAAAACAATGTCATAGTCATCCTGACTTGTTACTTGAGAAATAAACGCCTTTAATTCTTCTTTGCATGCTTTCACCTGTGCAATAGTTTTCACCCATGTAGCAGGCTGCTGATGAATTTCTGTTGCTGTATAAATCGCAGATAATTCCTCAAATTGTTCATTTGTGTGATTGAAAATCATGATTTTGTCCTCCTTTTCAATGCCATTCTAGCAAGTTAGTTGTAAAAAAACAACAAATTGGTTAAAATAGATAATAACAAGAATAAAAAAGACAAATGTTTTTATCAAAATCACTGTAAAATAGTAGATAGATGAAAACACTTTCAGGAGGAACAACTATGATTATTCAAAGTAAAAAAGTATGGGTTGCCAATCAGTTCATTCCAGCACAAATTGAAATAACTGACGGCAAGATCAGCCGTATTTACAATTACGGTGAAAAAACAGCCGATCAAGACTATGGAAGCAAACGTATTGTCCCTGGCTTTTTAGATATCCACACACACGGATATTATGGATGGGATACCAACGATGCAACCGAAGATGGCTTGAAAAACTGGCTGGCTAACATTCCGAAGGAAGGGGTTTGCGGCATCTGCCCAACAACAATTACTCAGAGCTTTGAAGTACTCAGCGCTGCCGTTAAAAATGTCGCAGATGTTTACAAACAGAACCCAGAGGGTGCTGAAATTTTAGGTATTCACTTTGAAGGACCTTACCTTGATATGAAATACAAAGGAGCTCAGCCGCCTGAACATATCAAAGCACCATCTGTCGAACAATTCAAACAGTATCAAGAAGCTGCTGACGGCTTGATCAAAATTATTACAATGGCACCAGAACACGATGAAGACTTTGCCCTGACTCGCTACTGCAGCGAAAACGGTGTTGTTGTCAGCATCGGTCACTCCAATGCTACTTATGAAGAAGCCGCAATGGCTGTAGCAAACGGAGCTCGTTCTATGACTCACGTATACAATGGTATGTCTCCATTCAACCACCGCAACAACGGTTTGGTCGGCGCTGCATATCGTTTCAGAGATGTCTTCGGTGAAATTATCTGCGACGGCAATCACTCTACATTAGCTGCTTTAAATAACTACTTCACAACAAAAGGCAGAGATTATGCCATCATGATCACTGATTCATTAATGGCCAAAGGATATCCTGAAGGCAGCAAATTCTTATTCGGCGGACATGAAATTGTCATCTATCCGGATGGATCTGCTCACTTGACAGAATCTGATTCATTGGCCGGAAGTACTTTAAGAGTTAATGAAGGATTAAGAATCTTAGTCGAAGAAGCACAGGTACCATTTGATGTAGCCTTGAATTCATGCACAATCAACCCAGCTCGTCTTTTAAGAATTGACGATCACAAAGGAAAACTGATGAACGGCTATGACGCTGACATCGTTGTCTTAAATGATGACTATTCAGTAGAACAGACATACTGCAAAGGAAAGGCAATGATTTAAGCATGGCACAATCCAATAATACGCATTTAAGAGGGATCAACATTTATTTGGATGACAAAGGACGCGATGTCTATTATGACCGTTTATTTACAAAATGCGGCTATCTCATCCAAGAAAAAAATAAAGGAACGTACTCTTTGTATGCCAATCGTTTCTTTATTCCGATCATGGCTGCTGTTGTAACGACAAACATTATCTTTACTGAACAGCAATCCATTTTAATGGCCATCGGCATCTATATATTATTGGAAGCATTATTCCGCTTCAAATTTCTGCCGTCATTAACGAAACTGAAAAAATTCAAGCCAACCAATAAATTACGCTTGATTGAACAAATTCAGACACAAGACAGAAACAAAACATTGATCTTAGCATTTCTTTTAATGGCATTAGCAATCCTGATTGTTCTATATGCCATTACAGAAGGCTACCAAGGATTATATTTGCTCATGTGCTGTTTAATTGGTGTCGGTGCTGCATTCTTCTCTATTGTCTATTTTGCAGCAGTGCTCAAAAAAAAGAAATAAACACAAAAAAGGATTGTAAAAGCAAAAAATTACAATCCTTTTTATTTACACTTTTTTCTTCAAACATTCAATCCTATAATCAAAGTCTTTTTTATTGCTTATCTAAAATTATTTAACACTAATTAGTTTTTCACTTCAGTAAACTGAAGCCTCAAAGAAGTATACTATAACAGTGTGAGTGTTGGCAGTAAAATATCAAGAGGAGCAGCCGCTCCTCTTTTTTGCATTACAACTGAAGGGGCTGGTACGAGTAAAAAGCCCCATTTCAATTCATAACTATTTTATTTTGCATATAACTGCAATTCATACAGTTTCTTATATAAACCGTTTTGTTCCAATAAGCTTTGGTGCGTACCGCTTTCTCGAATACGGCCTTTATGCATGACCATGATCTTATCGGCATGCTGGATCGTAGATAAACGGTGAGCTACCATGATGGTTGTTCTGCCGCTCATCAATCTTTCCAATGCATCCTGAATCAAGCGTTCTGTTTCGGTGTCAATATTGGCAGTCGCTTCATCCATGACCAGAATTGCCGGATCATAAGCCAATGTTCTGGCAAAAGAAAGCAATTGACGCTGACCTGCGGATAAAGTTGCTCCGCGTTCACTGACAGGTTCGTGATAACCATGCGGCAAACGTTCAATGAAATCAGCGGCATTGACCGTCTCAGCACTTTTCTTGATTATTTCATCACTGATATCTTCATTTAACAGACGAATGTTATCTGCCATATCTCCTGTAAAGATGAAAACATCCTGCTGAACCTGACCGATGGCTGAACGAATCTGGCTGATGGTCAAATCCTTGATATCCACATCATCAATCAGAATCTGGCCCTTCTGAATATCATAATAGCGTCCGATCAAATTCAAGATACTGCTCTTACCGGCACCTGTTGCTCCGACAAAGGCCACTCTTTCCCCTGGTTCAATGACAAAGGAGACATCTTTTAAGACATAGTCTTCATTTTCATAGGCAAACCAAACATGTTTAAATTCAATCTTTCCTTTGACCTTATCCAATACAATTGGATTTTCTTTCTCCAAAATTGTATTCTTTTCATCCATGATATCAAAAATCTTTTCTGCACTGGCAAATGCATTCTGCAATGTAGAAAACTGTTCTGCTAAATCCTGAATTGGTTCAAAGAAATTAGAAATATAGTTAATAAATACATATAAAGTACCTACTGTAATCGTTGCTTCCAATACATCTGCACCGCCGCGATATAAAACTAACGCCAAAGCAATCTGACTTAAGAAATAAATCAATGGACGGAAAATGGCAAATACCGTCAGCTGTTTGATATGAGAAGCATATAATTCCTGGCTCTTTCCGTTAAATTCATTTCGTTTATAATCTTCTTTGGCAAAGATCTGAATAATGCGCATACCAGATATATTTTCAGATAAGAATGTATTCAGCATTGAAATTCTCGTACGGATCAAACGATGCACACGCCGAGAAATCGTCTTGAAGATCACGGTCAAAAGGGCAATTACCGGCACTAAGATAAATGCATACAAAGACAAACGCACATTCATCATCAGCATCACAACAGCCAAGCCGATGATCTTTACAGCATTTTTAAACAAACGAATCAGAATGTTGGCATACATTTCATGCAGTGATTCCACATCATTGGTAATACGTGTCACAATTCTTCCGACAGGATGAGTATCAAAATAACGCAATGGCAATGCATGTACATGTTCAAACAGCTGCTGACGAATCGTATAAATGATATTCTGCCCTGTCAGCTGCAAGACCCATGTCTGTATAAAAGTACATACAAGATTTGCTAACAGTACCAATGCATATACAATGGCAATATTTCTGACTCCTATAAAATCATTATTTCGCAGAACAGCCAGTTCCTCACTGCTGAGCTTCTCTCCCTGCACACCTTCAATCTCAATCACTTGTTCATTGATGCGCACTGTTTGATTCAATCCTTCTTCACCGGCACTGACAAGTGCTTCACTTTCTTCCGGTGTTAAATCAGTAAAGTAATAATAGTCATCTTCATAGTTGATCAGCTGGGCATACCGATCTGCCTCACTGACATCTCTTGTCAGATATTCACCGCGAAAATAAATGTCACTTTCCTCTACAATAGCATAAGGAGTTCCATAGCCTTCAATATAAATATCAATGGCATGTCCGATCAATACCGGACGAACCAATTCAAAGCAAGTAATCAATAAGACCAAGATCAAAGATAAAACCATCTGAAATGTATAAGGTTTCATGTAAGCAAACAATCGGCCGCTCAAAGAACCTTGAAACTGCGATTCCACTTTTTCTTCTGCTATTTCAGCCATGATTTCACCCCCTAGTCTTCACGCAGCTGTTTTTCCAGCTGCTGCTTATTGAACATTTCATAGAAAATGCCTTGTTTTTCCATCAATTCATCAAAGGTGCCGTATTCAGCTTCTTTTCCTTTTTCAAGCACTAAGATCTTATCTGCATTCTGTACCGTCGAAACACGATGAGCAATCATGATTGTTGTTTTATCCTGACGAATACGTTTCAGATTTTCCAATATCTGTCCTTCTGTATCCGTATCAACCGCGCTCAGCGCATCATCCAAGATCAAAATAGCCGCATCCTTCAGCAAGGCACGGGCAATGCTGCAGCGCTGCTTCTGTCCGCCGGATAACGTCACCCCACGCTCTCCGACCCGTGTTTCATAGCCCGATGGAAAATCCACGATATTGTCATGCACACAGGCATCCCGACAAGCCTGCATAATTTCAGCCATGCTGGCATCCTGCTTGCCGAAAGCAATATTGTTCGCTAAGGAATCAGAGAACAAGAAACTGTCCTGCGGTACATAAGCCATATCCTCACGCAGCAAATGCAGCGGAATCTTGCGCAGATCATGTCCATCGATGCGGATCTCACCGGCACTTGGATCATACAGACGCATCAATAAATTCACTAAGGTTGTCTTGCCGGCTCCTGTTCTTCCTAAGACTGCCAAAGTTTCTCCTTTTTTGATGGTCAGATCCAATTGATCAATAGCCAAAGGCAGATCCTCTGCATAACTAAAGCTGACATGATCAAAAACAATATCACCGGACAAATTCTCCAACTCATCACAATGCGGATCATCCTGAATTTCAGGCACTTCATCAAAAATATGCTGGATACGATGGACAGCCGCTCTTCCCTGTGAAATCATCGTAATAGAATCTCCCAAAGCAATCATCGGCCAAACCAGCATGCCCAAATATTGATTAAAAGCAACAAAACGCCCCAATGTAATCTGTGAAGTAATTGCTAAATAACCGCCATATACAATTGTCAATGCATAAGACAAACCAATGATAAAATCCAGCAATGGCATGACCGTTGCCATCAGTTTTACTACCTGCATATTTTTATTTTTATTATATAAATTGACTTTGGCAAAAGCCTCTGCCTGCTTTTCTTCCTGAACAAATGCTTTGATCACACGCTCCCCGCTGATGCTTTCCTGCACCTGATCACTTAATTTGGCAAAAGCTTCCTGTTTCTCTGCAAAACGCTTTTCAAAAGCTTCTCCGAAATAATAACCGCCGACAGCAATAAAAGACATCGGAATCAATGTCAGAAGCGTCAATTTTAAATCCACATAGACCATCATGCGGTACAAAACAAGCGCTGTCATGACAATGGCATCAAAAGCCGAAATAACAGCCGGTCCGATTGACTGACGCAAAGCTTCAAGATCATTGGTGAAATGAGTCATCAAATCACCGGTCTTATGTTCATTATAATAACGCTGCGTTAAAGTCACCAGTTTGGAAAACATGTCATTGCGCAAAGCATATTCAATCTTTCTGGAAGAACCAAAAATAAAGAAACGCCATAAGACACGTCCAATTGTAATGATCAAGGCCGCAATCAATATTTTCATGATAATCGCAATCACACCGTCAATGGACAGCGCAGCAGAAGTCAGACCATCTGTAATTTCACCTGTAAACTGAGGAATAAATAAGTTCACATAATCGACAATCAAAAGCGTGAATAAGCCAAGCAGATAACTGAACTTATGCTTCCATAAATATGAAAATAAAATCCCTTTCTTTTTTTTCACGTCATCACCCCACAATATCTATAATTTTAAGCCTGTTATTCAAGAAGTGCAAGATGAAGTAAGCATTTGTGCAAAAATAAAAGGCATCAAATTGATACCTAAATTTCATAAATGGGATAATACTGTTTCTCTGCTTCAATCAATCTCATATGCGGATAAACCCGTCTTAATTTATTCTCGATTGCTTCTCTTTCTTCTTTCAGCGGTTCTATTTTCGCAGATAGTTTTCCTTGATACATCAAATAAATACATTCACAATTCGCCAGAACAAAGGAAGCATCATGACTGATCATGATCCCTATTTTCTCTTGCTTGGCAACGACATTTGAAAAATAACGCATCATTTCATGCTTATGTTCAAAATCAAGCGTATTATCAAATTCATCCATCAAAATAATTTCCGCATCCTGCAGAAGTGTACGTCCCAATAATACCATTTGCTTCTGACCGGCACTTAAATGGGTAAAATCCATATCAAGCAAACCTTTGATTCCCAATTCTTCGGCCAAATGCTCTGCTTTTTTCTTCATGGCATCACTGACAGGCATAAACAGATCCAAATGCGGATAAAACCCGCTCAAAAGAATATCCAAAGCCCGATACCCCGGCAATATAACATTCTCCTGTGCCAGCAAAGCTATCTTCCGTGCCCGTTTTTTCGGCGATAACAAAAGCAGATCCTCATCATCCAACAAACAGCTTCCCTGCCCCCAAGCCTCATTTTTCATCAGACTTTTAAACAAAGTACTTTTGCCGGAGCCATTGGGCCCCAGCAAAGCCGTTATTTTTCCGCTGACGCAATCCATACGAATATCTTCCAGAATGACTTTGGATTCATATCCGCTTTTTTCAATTCTGATCTGACAGACACTCATCGAATCGCTCCTTTCCTTCTGCATAAGAAGTAAATAAAGAAAGGAATGGCACAGAAAGTAGTGAAAATACTGGTCGGCAATTCACCGCCTGTTAAGCTTCTGGCAAAACAATCTGCACATAAGACCAAGATGCCGCCGATCAGAGCGCTCATCATAAAATAGTTTTGAGTTCTGGATTTAAAGATAAGATAAGCCAGATGAGGCGCAATCAATCCGACAAAGGAAATGATTCCGGTCAATGAGATAATGGCAGAAGTGGCCAGTGTGCAGCAGGTCAATATAAAAATACGCATACGGTCATGATTCATTCCTAAATTATGTGCATTCTGATCTCCCATTCCTAAAATCAGAATTTCTTTTCTCAATAAACCTAATAAAACAAGCGAAATCAAGACAATCCCTGCAATGCTTAAAAATTTATCTAAGGTTATCGTGGCCAAAGAGCCCATGGTCCAAAATTCAATCGCTGCCAGTTCTCCTTCACTGTCTGCCATGATCTTTAACATCATGATCAATGCATTCGCCAATGCACTGACGGCAATTCCTGCCAGCACATATGTTTCATTGCGCGGACTTCCGCTGACCTTGACCAAAGCAATGACGGCACCTAAGATAAGCATGCCGCCAAGAAAGGAACCGGCCATGATTTCCATGACACTGCCTGCTCCCAAAACAATCATGCAGGCAGCTCCTAAGCTGGCTCCGCTGGATACACCGATCAGATCCGGAGAAGCCAATGGATTATGAAACATCAATTGAAAAATAGCTCCGCACAGTCCAAAGGTAAAGCCGCACATCAAGCCCATCAGAACACGCGGCAAGCGAAGCTGATAGAATACCTGTACATCCATCTCTTTGATGGGATCTTGAATCAAGACACGGACAATCTGTTCAAAAGAAAGGGGATAACTGCCGATATTCAAGGAAACAAATACACAGACCAGCACTAAGATCAAAACCATCATCGCTTTTATTTTGGTATTTGTTTTCATACAGTTCTCCCCTTATTTTTTTATTTTGTAATCAAAGATGCATCCAATTCAAAACCATAGAAGGTCTGATAAAAATCAACGACATCCTGCACCATATCTTCAAAGGAATAAACATCCTCGTGCAAGACACTGGCCAGCCACATGATACCGCAGATACCGGAAGGAATCGGTGAATCCCATTCTTCAATATCTTTTGGCATCTGATATACAGCCTGATTCACAACAGCCGGAATATTCTGCAGCTGCGCATCATTGTAAATGTCCTCAGCACTGTATTCAGCGTTCGCAGGAAGTATGATCACATCCGGATTCATGACCAAGATATCTTCATAGGAAACCTCAGTCCAATAATCACTGTCAATATCTGCAGAAGCTGAAACACCCTTAGCCAATTCAATCATAGAGCTTTGATACATCTGACTGCCGGCGGCTGTCAAATAACTGCCATTGCCGGCCATATATACACTTGGTGTCTGCACATCTGCCAAAGGAGCATCCAATTCAGCTAATTTCTGATCATAATAATCCAATAACTGCTGCGCTTTCTCTTCGGTACCGGTTGCCTTTCCGATCAAAACAAGCATTTCTTCCAAAAGCTCTTGGCTTTCTGGATAAACAACCAAAACAGGAATGCCTACCTGTTCCAAAGCATCCGCCTGTTCAATCAAACGCTGCGGCATGATGACCAGATCCGGTTCCAAAGCAATGGCCCCTTCCACATCAAATTCCTTCAATGTTCCGACACTTGGCAATTCCAGCAATTCCGGTGCTGCCATCTGATAGATTGGACGTGTATCAGCTTTGCTTTCAATGCCGACAAGCTTATCTTCCAAGCCCAAGGACAAAGCAGCATAGGTCGTAATATAATAACAGCTGACAATTTTCTCAGCCGGCTGATCAAGCACTACTTCACGGCCGGCCTGATCCTCCAATACAATCGTTTCATTTTCCTGTGTTTCTGTCTCTTGACTTGGCTGTGCTTCATGATTGGAACATGCCGCAAGACTCACACATAAAAATAGACTGCATAAGACAATTCCTATTTTTTTCAACATATCCATACTCCTCTTACTTTTGTGCTTATTATAAGAAAATTTACCGAAATTTTCAATCATTCAAAAGATGACTTCACAAATTATTCCTTGTTCGGCAAGATCAAATTCATGACTGTCGCAATGACAAAAGTCATAATAATCCCATTTTGTGCAAAGATATTGCCTACCCATGCCGGCAATTGATCCAATACAGCAGGAACATTTCCGATACCGACACCTAAACCAATCGCCAAAGCAATGATCAAGCCATTGCGTTCATTGAGATCAATCTTGCTTAAAGACTGAATTCCGCTCACTAAGATCATCGCAAACATGATGACTGCAGCACCTCCTAAGACAGATTGAGGCATGACCGAGAATAAGGCACTCAGCTTCGGACAGAAACCGCATAAGATCAAAAAGATGGCTCCGGTTGTAATAACAAAACGATTGACTACTTTCGTTACGGCAACCAATCCAACATTCTGAGAGAAAGAAGTATTCGGCAATACTCCGAATAAAGATCCTAATATAGAACCCAAGCCATCTGCCATTACGCCTCCCTGAAGCTCTTTGGTAGTCGGTTCACGGTCCAATCCACCATTGGCCACACCGCTGACATCTCCGATTGTTTCAACGGTAGTCGCAATAAACATAATGCCCATAGCAATAATTGCCTGCAATTCAAAATCAAAGGCAACCGGCATAAATACCGGCAATGCAAACCAGCTTGCTTCTGCCACAGCTGTAAAATCCACCATACCTAAACAGATAGCCAAAATATATCCGGCAACAATCCCGATCAATATAGATGCATTGTTCACAAATCCCTTGAACTGCTTAGCAATGACAATCACGATCACAACAAATGTTGCGACAAGCAGATGATTGATACTTCCAAAATCAGCAGCACCGCTTCCTCCTCCGAAATAATTGATTCCTACCGGCAATAAGCTCAGACCAATGGAAATAATTACTAAGCTGGTCACGACCGGCGGAAATAATTTTTTCAGCGGTTCAATGAAATACCCCAAGATCATTTCAAAAATACCGCCGATAAAGCTGGCTCCCATCAAAGCACCATAGCCAAAAGCAACCCCCATTGCTTTGGCAGTACCGATAAAGCCGGAGCTGGTTCCCATGACAATCGGCAAACCGCTGCCGATCTTCCAGAAAGGATATAACTGAATCAATGTAGCTACCCCAGCCACAAACATTGCATTCTGAATCAAAGTCATCTGCAGAGCACCGCTCATTTCCAATAAACCGCAGACAATGATCAAAGGAGAAACATTGCCTAAAAACATTGCCATGATATGCTGGATCCCTAACGGCAATGCTTTTTTCAAAGGTACAATGCCGTCCAATTCATAAATTGATCCCGTTTTCTTTTCACTCATTCATTTTTCCTCCATACAAATAAAAAAATTCTCGTATATCGAGAATCAACTTTTTTACATAGAAAAAATGTCGATTCATAGTCTGAAGATTTACGGTCTTCAGGTAGAAACATTTACACCATATCTGTAAAAATATACGAAACGCAGATATTCTAGCATAAGTCTAATTAAAATGCACGAGTAAATTACAAAAAAGCATTGATTTTAAAGAAAAACCGGCATTTTCTGCCGGTCTTATTATTCTTTTGCCTATTTTTATGCAAAGTTCACGAAAATGCGTACATGAGTTTTTCACAATAGCTGACAATAGCATATGGATAAATATGACACAATCACCGAAAACTTTTTTGCTTTGCATGAGCACGTTTTTTGATAATCCCAAAGAAAAACAGTGCATTGAATGCACTGTAAGAATTCATTGATTAGTAATTTTCTACTTCCAAAGCAAAGTAAGATTGAGGGTGATTGCACACAGGGCATACTTCTGGAGCTTCAGTTCCAACATGCAGGTGACCGCAGTTTAAGCATTCCCAAACAACAATACCATCTTTTGCGAAAACAACTTTGCCTTCTACATTGGCCAATAATTTGTTATAGCGTTCTTCGTGGTGTTTTTCAATTGCCGCAACACCTTCCATCATTTTGGCAATTTCTTCAAACCCTTCTTCTCTGGCTTCTTTAGCGAAAGTTGCGTACATATCTGTCCATTCGTAGTTTTCACCAGCTGCAGCGTCTTTTAAGTTTTCTGCTGTTGAAGGTACTCCGCCGTCATGCAATAATTTAAACCATAATTTCGCATGTTCTCTTTCATTTGCAGCTGTTTTTTCAAATAACTGAGCAATCTGAACATAGCCTTCTTTTTTAGCCTTGCTTGCATAATAAGTATACTTATTTGTTGCCTGTGATTCACCGGCAAATGCAGCCATCAAATTCTTTTCAGTTTTAGTTCCTTTTAAGTTCATACTTTTTACCTCCATGTTACTAACTCTATTCTGACAGTTAACTATCAGAATGTCAACCTAGAAGTTCCAAATGACTGTACAAACTCTATTCTTTGGCTAAAAACTTACTGATTTCATTGATGGGAATGATCGCCAAGGATAAAACTAATACCACAAGCCACTGAGTCATATTCAAAGGAATAGTTTTAAAGATCATATTGAAAAATGTCAGATGTGTGACCATTACCTGTAAGATTATACCTAAAATTACTGTTGCCAATAAAGCTCTGTTCTTAAAAAAGCCAATCGCAAACATGCTTTGATGAATATTGCGGCAATTCAGCGAATGAAACATCTGTGAAATCGATAAGACCATAAAGGTCATCGTCTGTGCTGTTTCTTGTGAGAAAGAAAGGCCATAACGGAAAGCAACCAAAGACATCGTACCGATAAATAGTCCATTGCAGATAATATAGATCAATCCGCCATGCGCAAATAAGCTTTCTTTGGGATGACGCGGCTTGTCATTCATGACATGCTGCTGGTCAGGTTCAATGCCTAACGCCAAGGCCGGAAAAGCATCCGTTACTAAATTGGTCCAAAGCAGCTGAATGGCCAATAAAGGCGGTTTGCCGTGAGGCAATAACAAAATAGCCAAAAACAAGGTCATGATCTCTCCCAGATTGCAGGAAAGAAGATAAAAGATACTTTTCTGTATTTTTAAATAAATGTTTCGGCCTGCTTCTACAGCCTTCACGATGGTTGAAAAATTATCATCCAGCAATAAGATATCACTGGCACTTTTGCATACATCACTGCCGTTTTGTCCCATGGCAATACCGATATCTGCACTTTTCAGTGCCGGGGCATCATTGACGCCGTCCCCGCTCATTGCTACGATTTCCCCTTGTTCCTTTAAGCAATTGACGATACGTACCTTATGAGTCGGAGATACACGGGCAAATACTTGTGTATTTTGACATTTGATCTTTAATTCCTGATCACTGCATTTTTCAATTTCATAGCCGCTCATGACTTCCTTGCTTGTCTGTGCAATCTTCAGTTTCTGGGCAATCGCTAAAGCCGTATGTGCACTGTCTCCCGTGATCATAATGACACGAATGCTGGCCTTTCTGCACATTTCTATTGCTTGAGCTACTTCTGGGCGCGGGGGATCCATCAAACCGGCCAAGCCGATAAACTGCATTTCCTTTTCATAGGCATTGGAATTGTTATTGCCCATTTTTTTATAGGCAAATGCAAATACGCGCAGGGCTTGATTTTCCATGATGCGGGCAGCTTCTTCAATGCGTTTCTTTTCATATTCGGATAAAGTGCAGACTTCTAAGATTCTTTCCAAGCTGCCCTTTGAGAAGACAATTTTTTCTTGATGATGCAGATGAACCGTGCTCATTTTTTTGCGGATGGAATCAAATGGAATTTCATCGATGCGAACATATTCACAGGCCAGCTCCGGAAGTGAAATCTTATCTTTGATAAAATGCACCAAAGCTTTTTCACTGGCATCGCCCATCAATTCATCCTGATGGATGCTGACATTGTGACATAAAGCACAGCACTGCAGATATTCCTTGGACAATGAAGAATCAAACTGATGCTGGCAATAAGTCGATACCACATGCATGACATTCTGCGTCAGCGTTCCTGTTTTATCTGAACAGATCACACTGACACTGCCCAATGTTTCTACCGCATGTAGATGACGGACGACTGCCTGTTTCTGAGACATTTTAAAGACACCCATCGACTGAACAATTGTTACTACCGCCAATAAGCCTTCCGGAATAGCTGCAACTGCCAAGGAAATGGCCAGCAGCAGCATTTCCAGCATATTCTTTCCTTGTGCAATGGCAATACTGAACATCAATGCACAGATTAAAACAGCAAATAAGCCTAAATAGCGGCTCATCTGATTCATACGTCTCTGCATCGGCGTCAATTCTGTTTTTTCTTCATTTAATAAATCTGCAATCTTGCCGACTTCACTGTTCATCCCGCAGCGAATGGCTATGCCGCTGCCTCTGCCGCTAGCAACATAACAAGACATAAAGACCATATTTTTCTGATCAATGGGCAATGCATCTTCATCACAGCGCACAAACTCACTTTTCGCAGAAGGATGACTTTCTCCGGTCAATAAGCTCTCATCCATCATCAGATGGGTTGTATGCGTCAAACGGATATCACAGGGAATACAATCTCCTGCTTCAAATTCGATCATATCTCCGACAACTACTTCATTGACATTGATCTCTTGAATCACACCATCTCTTTTGACCCGGCAAGTCGCCTGCATAAGCTTTTTCAGCGCATCCATGGCCTTTTCTGAGCGCATGACCTGAAAAGCACCGATAGCGGCATTGAGCAGGATCACAATTAAAATAATCAAAGCATCGACTATTTCTGAAAGCATGATGCTTAGTCCTGCTCCTATCAGCAAAATCAAGACCATCGGATCTTTCAATTGTTCGATAAAAACAACATAAAACTGCTTTTTCGGCAGCTGTACAATTTCATTCAATCCATCTCTATGTAAACGTTTTTCAGCTTCATGGCTGCTTAATCCTTGATTGATATTGCTGCCAAGCAATAATTCCAGTTCTTTCACTGTATAGGCATTCATTCGATCACTCCTTATTTTAAAATATGAGAGCGATCAAAAAAAAAGACCTGAACTCAGGTCTTATCTCATAAAGAATTTAGGAAAATCAGGTTCACTTGGTTCCTGTGTGTTTTGTTTTGCCGCTGGCTTCTGAGCTGTCGGAGCAGCTGCACTATATTCAGCATCATCATCAAAGCCTGTTGCAATGACTGTCACAATGACTGCATCTCCCAGATTTTCATTGATGGCAATACCATAGATCGTATTTTCAACTTCACCGCCGCAAGCCTCTGCGATAACTTCACGGGCATCCAAGGCATCATATAATGTTGTGGAATTACCGCCTGTCAAGTTAATAATGGCGCTTGTAGCTCCATTGATCTTCTTCTCAAGCAATGGTGACTGAATCGCTCTTTCAGCTGCTGTACGCGCTTTTTCTTCGCCTTCAGCCATCCCTACCCCGATCACACATGTACCGCGGTTGGACATAATTGATTTTACGTCCGCAAAGTCCAAGTTGATCAATGCAGGAACTGCAATCAGATCGGTAATTGTCTGAACCCCTTGACGCAAGACATTATCGGCAGCCTCAAAAGCTTCAGAAATAGGTTTTCTTCCCAATACTTCAAGCAAGTTGTTATTGGAAACGACAATCAGTGAATCGACATGTTTTTTCAGTTCTGCCAAACCGGCTGCTGCCTGTTCACTTCTTTTTCTGCCTTCAAAAACAAATGGATTTGTAACGATAGCTACTGTCAAAGCTCCTTCTTCTTTTGCAATCTTCGCAAACACCGGAGCCGCACCTGTTCCTGTACCGCCGCCAAGACCGGCTGTAATAAAGATCATATCAGCCCCTTTGATTTCATTGCGGATTTCTTCAATGCTTTCTTCGGCAGCCATACGTCCGATTTCCGGATTTCCTCCGGCACCTAATCCGCCTGTCAATTCACGGCCCAATACAATACGGTTGCTGACAGGAGAATCATTCAATACCTGCAAATCAGTATTGCACACATAAAATTCAACTCCGCGCACACCTTCTTTTACCATTCTATTCACGGCATTGCCGCCGGCACCGCCAACACCAAACACCTTGATATTGGCTACTTGTCTAAAATCTAAGTCACCCATAAACATCCTCACTCTCTCTATTTGTCATTCATGATAATTTTCACTAACTTCTTTGTAAAACCAGCCTCATCATTATTCTTGCCATTCACATTGTGAATCGCTTCTTCAATCCATAAAGGTTCACTGCAGATCGTTTTCTTTGCACGAATCGCATTGATGGACTGCCACGCATAGAACATGCCAAGACAAGTGGTTAATCCTGTATTACGAGCCCCAATGGTCTGCGGCACATAAATCGTCACATCCATTTCCAGCTGTTCAAGCAATTTTTTCATGCCGACAATTTCACAGCCATCACCCGTTACCACTACTTTGACATTGCCGGCCTCTTTGATCGGTGTAACTGCATTCTTGATCTTTTCGATCCATGCATAAGCTTCTTTTTTCACCAATTCATTCAGCTGACGGCCGGACAATGTTTTTTCTTCACCATTGTTTGCCCATAAGAAAATTGGTGTATCCGAGCAATTTTTCTCATCAAAAGCCGCATTCTCAAAAATCAATCGGCAAGCCAGATCTGTTTTGATGCCCGTCGCATTGCGTACCTGACTTACCCAAGATCCATATCCTTGATACAATGTTTCACAATTCAATAATTTTCCTTGTGAAAACAAAGATAAGGTTGTGCTCTGACGAGCAAAATTCACTAATACAATATAATTTTCAATTGTCTGTTCAAATAATGCAGCTTCTTCACCAATTG
Source organism: uncultured Traorella sp. (assembly GCA_944324265.1). Classification (GTDB taxonomy): domain Bacteria; phylum Bacillota_I; class Bacilli_A; order Erysipelotrichales; family Erysipelotrichaceae; genus Traorella. Next base: position 11,785 of record CALUVS010000012.1, on the reverse strand, counting down.
CATAGGCATCCAGACATATATCCATAATTTCCAATCCTGCTTTTTCCACAGCACCGGCATAACGATATAATGTCATCTTATCTGCATAGAACAAATCAATTTCCATGGTCAGCTGTTCACAATTCTCACCAATCGGCATTTTTCTTGAACCAATGCCGTTCACAATATATTTGATGCCGCCGACATTCACTAATTCCAGATAATCCTCCGGACGAATCGATACCGCCTGATTGATCCCCTTCTGCAAGTCGGACAGCTGAATCATTCCGCTTGGAATAGAAACACTTACTTTTCTAGTTTTTTTCTTCACAGAAACACATGGCACAGCCAGTAAAACTCTTTCGATTTTGTATCCAAGAATATTGGAAGCATTTTCGACTGCTTTTGTCAGTGCACTAATGACTTGAGCTTCATTGACAATCTGAAGGTTCTCAATGCCATTGTGACGTGTTCTTTCTACACGCAGGACATTAAAATGAGATTCATGAAATTCACCGACAACAAGCCGCACTTCATGGTCTGCAATTTCAAGAGCTGCATAAATCTGTTTGCTGGACACTTCAATACCCCCTGACACACTTATTCTACAATATAATAACATAATTAACAGATTGAAAAAATAGTTTAATGGGAAAAAGAAAAACTTTTTCCGCAAATGAACGTTTTTTCAATCAAACATTCCCTTTTTTGCATTATGCAAAAAGGATTTCCCATTCAAGAAACCCTTTGTATAAATAATCCCTTATTCGTAAGCATGCCATTCACCGTTGGCATCAATGGTATATCCATCCACAACTGTATTGGTCACCATTTTTCCTTCGGCATCGACATAATACCAGATTTCTCCGGAAGCATCACGAGCAATCCAGCTGGATACCAGCATCTTGCCGTTAGCTCCGGCATAGAACCAATCATTGTTATGATCAGCAACCCAGATATTTTCGACAGGCACATTATTCTGATAGAAAGTCCAGCCATCACTTTCCTCTACCCACCAGTTTTTCACTGTTTCTGTCGGTTCATCCGGATGACTTGGTCCTTCCGGTTCTTCCGGTGATTCAGGACTTGTCGGTGTTTCCGGTTCCTGCGGTTCTTGAGGTTCCTGCGGATTTTCAGCCGGTCCTACTTCCCGCAGATAAACACCGCTGGAATCAAATTCATAAGTCACTCCATCAATATCCGCATAACCAGTGACCATCGCTCCGGCATTCACTCCGCTTGTCAGACAGTAATAAGTCTGTCCGTTAATATTCAGCCAGCCTGTCTGCATGATGCCGTTCGCCGGATTCAGATAATACCAGTTCGCACCATCAGCTGCCCAGCCCACTTTCATTGCACCGCTTTGATAATCCAAGAAATACCAGCACATCTTTTCATCCATGAACCAGCCGGTGGCCATGGCACCATTGTCTTTGAAATAATACCATGTACCATTGATCTGCTTCCATCCTTTTGTCAGCACATTATTTTCTACATAGACCCAAGTACCGTTGATCAGCTGCCAGCCGCTTTGTGACAAGTCTGCATCAATCGCTGATTCATTCTGCACTTCTGCCTGCAGAACAGCAGTATAACGGCTTACCTTGCCGCGGAATGTCTGATCCACTTCAATTTCCACCTCACTGTCAGCCGCTGCCTGAATGGTCAATGTACGGGCAGAGCTTTCATATACAGATACGGCACTTTGTCCATCCGCCGTTACAACGACATCCTCCAAAGAAATAAAGTTGCCGTTAATATCTTTCAATTGATTCAAATAGGTAAAGACTTGACCATTATGTACAAGATCAGCTTCAATCTGCTGATTGATCACTTCAATTTCATTTGCATCGGCGTTGGCAAAAAGACTGAGATCGGCATTGCTTCCGCCGTCAATCACTAATCGATCCATAGAATCTGTGCGTAAGAAATCCGTAAATGTGAAATTATAAATCTCTGCTTCTTCCAATGTCATATTGCGCAGAAAACTCAGCTGAGAGGCATTGGCCGGTTCAATCGCCACTGATTCTAAGGAAGTACATTCACTTAAAATATCTGTATTCAATGAGCTATTGACATTCATCAATTCCAATGAAGTCAATCGCGTACAATTTTCAATGCCCTTCAAGCTGGAAATATTGGCTGCATCCAAAGATAAAGAAGTGAATGAACGCAGTTCTCTTTCGGTAAGAGCTTCATTGGCTCCCTTGCCCAATTCCGCATTCAGCAAGGCCAATAAATTTGCATCCTCAATGACAACTTCTGAATCCCCGCCGCTAGGCACTTCTCCATTGACATATAATTCATTCGCTTCAATGTAAGCATAATTGTTATCATAATCAAAAGGCAGATACCACAAAGAATCATCATGTCTTAAGATAGAACGATCCTCTGTCAAATGGAAATCCGTTGTCACACGATAATAGCCATCCTCTTCATCCAAGATGGCATAAGGCATCAAAGGAACCGTATTGATTCGGGCAATGACAGAACTGCTTCTTCTGGCTTCCTTCAATAAGCTATAAGCATCATCCGATTCATGGATCCCGATCGTATAGCTTTCATAATCTTCCATACCTAAAGCTTTATCTACACGATAATAATACATGGCTGCTTTTTCGCCCCAATATGGATCGGAAGCATATTTCACATTGATCCCGCTGGCTTTGTTTCCGACATGACCGCCGAAATAACGAGAATCATAATAATCCAGATATCCCCAATTGATATGATAAGTAGCAAACTGTTCAATACATTCCGCAATGGAATCATAATCATTGGCACTGTCCGGATTTGCATCCACAGCCCCTAAACCAAACAAATTATTTCTTTCAACAGCATATTCAGATCTTCCGGCACTTTCATTCATCGCAATTGCAAAGATCAGCAATGCATTCGTTCCATATTCATCCTGAATTTCAAAGAAAGTATCTCCTTCTCCATAAAGCATGGATTCATGCTGAGAAGCAGGATAACTGTCCGGCACATCGGTCCAGTTCAATGTATCCTCCATATATTCATTTAAGTCATCGCCGTCATAATTGCTTTCTGTGTGGAAAGGCAAATACAAGTAATAATTATAATAAGGCTCTCCGTCATTGACGGCACGGCGTGTAGTATTGCTGACATAATCATTGATCATGTCCAAATAATCCTCATAGAAATAAATACCGTCATAACTGTAATAGTTGACTCCAGTCTCCAAATAATCAGGTGCCGGACCTAATACCGGTGTCGTTGAATAGGTCGTACCTGTCGGATTTGTAGAAATACGGTGATACAATTCATGAGAGCTGTTTACCGCATAATAAGACGGACTCACAATTTCACTCATCGTGAGCGGTGTCAATCCGCTTTGCTTGCGCACCCATCCTGTATAACCGGCAATGCGCACCTTATAGGCATTATCGCTTTCTTCCAGCAAAGCCATATCACCGGCATAATTTCCGGACTTGCTGATATAAGTAATCGCATTGGTCAATGATTCATCCGCATAAATATCCAATGTGCCTGAACCGGATAATTTCAATAAAACAGGATCATTTCTGCCGACACGGGCACTGATTTCCTGCTGCACAAGGCCAATTTGTGTATGTAACATCATTCCTGCACAAAGTACAGAAACAATGAGTTTTTTTGTCAATCGCATAAAGACACCTCCAACGTTATAATTCTATCAAAAATTGTCTTATGTGTATACCTTTTCATTCAAACAAGCACTGTCATTTTCTGTAATTCAAACACATAAAAATCAAAAGCAAAGACCATTCTCAGCAATTTTTTTGCAGAAGAACAAAATGGTGTAAAAAATGCTTGCAAATTCAAATACTTAATGATATAGTAATAAAGCGAATTGTAAACTTGTAAGACGAAAGGGGGTTACGGTATGTCAAAAGTTTGTGCAATTTCTGGTAAAGGTCCTTTAACAGGGAATAAACGTTCTCACTCATTACGTGCTACTCGTCGTAAATGGAATGTGAATTTACAAAAGGTGAATGTAGTGGTTGATGGAAAACCTCAGAGAATCCGTATTTCCGCTCGTGCTTTAAGAACTCTTAAAAAACAAGGAATGTAAAAAAATTACAGGTTTATCCTGTATTTTTTTATAAGCAATAGGAAATGACGATACAAGAAAACATCTTAGCCATTCAAGCCACTTTACCAGAAAATACAACGCTAGTCTGTGTCTCTAAGACACAAAGCAAAGAAAAGATTTTAGAAGCTTTCCAAGCCGGTGTCCGTCACTTCGGTGAAAACCGCGTACAGGAACTGGTACAGAAGCTGGATATCAGCGATCAGATTCATTGGCATCTCATCGGTCACTTGCAGAGAAACAAGGTCAAAGATGTCATTGGGCATGTAGAGCTGATTCATTCACTTGACAGCATCCGTCTGATGGATGAAGTCAATACACAAAGCTACAAAAAAAATCTGATCACACACGGGCTGATTCAGATCAATGTCGCTGAAGAAAAAACAAAGCATGGATTCCATGTAGAAGAATTGGATGAAGTCTTAAAGAAAGCAGTCAATTATCCGAATCTGCAGATTGACGGCTTCATGGTCATCGGTCCTCATGTCAACGATGATCAAGCCATTGCTGATGTCTTTAAAAAGAGTCAGGCTTTATTCCAATACTATGCACAGCTCTATCCGCAGCTGAAGATCTTATCTATGGGCATGAGCCATGATTATCAGATAGCACTGCAGTATGGAGCCAATATGGTACGCATCGGATCAAAAATATTTCAAGAATAAAGGATCTTAGAAAAATTCAAGATCCTTTTTTTATTCTAATCCATATTGTTCCAATAAAGCTTCTAATTCCTCTTCACTGTAAATCTCATTATCTTTGATTGTTGCAATGACCATCTTCTGACGTTCTCTGGCATTCGCTTCATTATTCGAAAGCTGATAATTTGCCGGTGATTGCGGAATGCCTGCCAATAAGGTAGCCTGATCAAAATTCAATTCACTTGGTTCAATGCCGAAATAATGTTCGCTGGCTTCTTTGATGCCGAAGCAATTATCTCCATAATTGATGACATTGACATATAATTCTAAGATTTCATCTTTCTCATAATGATATTCGATATTAAAGGTCATGAAAATTTCAGCTACCTTTCGAATTAAAGAAGGTTCAAAAGTAAAATACAGGTTTTTGGATAATTGCTGAGTAATCGTTGATCCTCCGCCGCTTAATTGACCGGTTGTAAGCAAAGTATAAGCAATGCGTCCATAAGCAATCGGATCAATGCCGAAATGTGAATAAAAGCGCTGATCTTCCACCGAAACAGTCGCATCCAATAAATACTGAGAAATATCTTCAATCTCAACATAATCCGGTTGTGACTGTATCAGTTCAATTTTTTCATCTAACGGCATTTCATTCAAAGCATTGCGATATTCCACATAGCCTGCCAATCCTAAGGCAATGAAAACAGTCAAGATAGAGATACCGAGAATTTTCACGATCTTTTTCATATAGCTTCCCTTTTTCTTTTCTGATTTAATTATACATTGAAGTTCACAAAAAGGGTATATTACAAGTCTTACATTGTTGAAAGATAGAAAAAAAGCATTGAATGAATCAATGCTATAAAAGTTTCATGCCGTTTTGTGCGCATATTCTGCGCATTTCTTCACCCCAGATGCTGACCTGAACCTCACCGATATGTGCCTTATTCAGCATCATCAGACATAAACGAGATTGACCGATACCGCCGCCCATGGTCAGCGGCAATTCATGATTTAATAAGGCTTTATGGAAAGGCAGATTCAAGCGGTCCATTGTTCCGGCTTTTTCACATTGGCTGACCAATGATTTCTCATCCACACGGATTCCCATGCTGGAAAGCTCTAAAGCACAGTCCAAGATCGGATAATACACAAGCAAATCACCATTCAAGCTCCAATCATCATAGTCAGGAGCACGTCCGTCATGCTTCTGTCCGCTTTTCAATACGTCCCCGATCTGCATCACAAATACTGTTTTGTGCAGTCGGCAGATTTCATTTTCTCTTTCTTTCGGCGATAAGTCCGGATATTTGTCTTCCAGTTCCTGTGTTGTGATAAAAAATACATCTTCACTGACAATGCGCTGCAATTGCGGATAAGCATAATGCAGAATTGTCTCTGTTTCACAGATAGCTTTGACAATCTTGACTACGGTAAATTTCAAAAAGTCACTGTTGCGCTGTTTGGGCTCAATGATTTTTTCCCAGTCCCACTGATCCACATAAATGGAATGCAGATTATCCAGTTCTTCATCCCGGCGCACCGCATTCATATCTGTATACAAGCCTTTGAACTGATGCATGTCATAGCGATTCAATGCCTGACGCTTCCATTTTGCCAAAGAATGTACGATTTCCACATCCTTATTTAAATCTTTAATATCAAAGCTGACCGGTCTTTCTGTCCCATTCAGATTATCATTCAGACCGCTCTCATGCGTAACAAACAAAGGAGCAGAAACACGTACCAGTCCCAATTCATCTGCCAATCTTTTTTCAAATTGGTCTTTGACAATCTTAATGGCAATTTCTGTATCCAGATCACTTAATTTATCTTCATAGTTTTTGGGTAGAATTAATCGTTCACATCCCATAATACTCTACCTCCTTAATTAATATGCATTATTATACATGAGAACGACTAAAATGAAAAGACTGCATTTCGCAGTCTAGAATTCTAAAGTATTATCTTTATCTACACAGCAAGAAGCATAGAAAGCCTCACAGGCTTTGACCATATATTCCACATCTCTGCTTCCGGCTAATTCATAGCTGGAATGCATGGCCAATTGAGCCAAACCGATATCCACTGATTTGATATTGACATGAGCCATTGCCAAATTGCCCAAAGTAGAGCCTCCCGGCATATCAGAACGATTGAAGTAATATTGAACCGGAATATCATTTCTGCGGCACAATTGTTCAAAGAATGCCGCTGTAATGCCATCACTGGTATAACGCTGATTGGCATTGCCTTTGATAACAACTCCTTCATTCATATAACAGCGGAAAGTTGGATCATAAACTTCCGGATGATTTGGATGAGCTGCATGAGCATTATCTACTGAAAGCATCATAGAATGATGCGCTCCCACACGCATTTCTTCCATTGTATAGCCTAAGCTTTCACCGATGCGCATCAAGACATCTTCCAATAAAGTAGAATCAGCTCCCTGACGTGTCAAACTGCCCACTTCTTCATTATCAAAGCAAGCAAACAGGTTGATGCGCTGTTCATTTTCTGTTTCTAAGAAGGCTGTCAAAGTGGCATAAGCACTCATCAGGTTATCAATTTTGCCGCTGCCCACAAATTCATCATTGAGGCCGATGAAAGAAGCCGGTGTATGATTCACCAAATAAAGATCACTGCCGATAATATCTTCTTCCTGAACATGAAGCTCTTTGGCCACAAAGCCTTTCAGATTCATTTCTGATTTGCCTTCTCCAAGCAATGGCACCATATCCACATGCATCTGATATTTAAAACCATTGTTGATATCTCGGCACATATGAATCGGCATATTCGGAATAATGCATAAATTTTTATCCGTATCAAACAAACGCATTTCCATGCCTTTTTCAGTTTTCACACAAACTCTTCCGGCAATAGATAACGGGCGATCCAGCCAAGAGCTGTTGATCATTCCCCCATAGCCTTCACTGGCTAATCTCAAATAATGATTATCTTTGATCTCTGCCATATTCTTTAATTTATACACAGGAGAATCTGAGTGAGAAGCACAAATATTATAAGCAATATCCTGCATATCCTGACCGATATGAAAAGCAATGATACTGCTCATATTGCGTACCACAACATAGCTCTTCCCTTTTTCCAAATGCCATTTTTCCCCTTCACTTAATAAAACAAAGCCCTTTTCCAAACAGCGTTTTTTCATTTCTTCTACTCCATGAAAAACACTAGGAGCTTGATTAATAAAATCTAAACATTCTTTTGCATGATTCATTTTTTTCACCTCAGAAACATTATAGCATATTCTTGACAGCTCACCTATTCATTTACGTTGTCCACAACAGGCGTATCCTGACTTTTCTCTTCGTCTTTCACTTCTTTGATCGTAGCTGCCAAGCCATAAGCCACACGATGATCCGGAATATCTTTTGTCACGACACTGCCGGCACCGATCTGTACATAATTGCCGATTGTAATATTGCCCAATACAGAAGCATTGCAGCCTACCATCACATGATTTAATAAGGTAGGATGACGCTTGCAGTGCCCTTTTCCGTTACCGCCTAAAGTCACTCCATGATATAAAAGACAGTCATCACCGATCACAGCTGTTTCACCGATCACACAGCCTGTACCATGGTCAATGATCAGCCCTTTGCCGATAGTGGCCCCTGGATGAATCTCAATATTTGTCCAGAAACGGCCTAGCTGCGAAATCAAGCGTGCCAAGAAATAAAACTGACGGCAATAGAAAAAATGCGCAATACGATAATGAATCAACGCATGAATATGCGGATATAAAAGCAATACTTCCAGTTTGGAATGTGCTGCCGGATCCACCTCTACTACACGATTAATATTGTATTTTAATAACTGAAACCAGTTCATTTCATCACATCCTTTGCACCCTATAATATAAGATATGATGATTTTTTTCAAAAGATATGCAATAGCGCAGATAATCGAATTTTTTCTGTTTACAAAAAAACAACAGAAGCCTTAATAACTTCTGTTGTTTGAAACTCTACATTTATTGTTGTTTAATCCAATCTGTACCATTCCAAGTATATTTTATTCCCTCTTCAAATGATTCAAATTTACTGCCAGTTGTTTCACATTGGAATGTGATTGTAAGATTATCATTTTCACCTACAATTATATCGTTTAAATTAGTAATATCGTTTATAACTACTTCTGTACCAGATCTCAACGCTAAATTATATTTTCCATTCTCTTGTATATATATGTTATAAGCCCATCCATCTGATGGCATATTTTGAACGAAAATAGCCGCATTATGTTCATCACCTGCTAGTGAACTAACTAAAATTCTATCTCCAATAATAATTTTCCCACTCCTGTAAAAATTAATCGGTCCAGATAAAGATTTAGTAGATAAGATACTATTTGCGCTTAGATAAACATCATTTAAAGATAAAATTTGAGAAATATCTGATGAGTCAATTTCATGTTTATCGAAATTATTTGTTGAGCCAAACACTCCACTGCCTTCATCAAAAATAATTTGAAATTGGCCTTGGACATTTAAGTATTGACCTTTATCTTTATATTCGCTTAGATTAAAATTCAATACACTTGATTTAGCTGGGTTTATTGTCCCATTATTTTCTATGTTACCATGAATCCAATAATCTTTTCCTTCAATAAGATTTAATGTTCCGTTGATTACTAATGTGGTATTTTCATTGACTGCTGTTTCTAAAGTTAATTTTTTACCTTCAGGAATAATGATTTCTTTTATAGAATCATTTAAAGCTGCTGTTAATTCTTCAGTTGAATTAACTGTTACTGATGTTGGTACTACCCTAACAGAATCAGATGTTACAGTTCTTTCACCTTTAGTTGCTTTTACATAAATCCAATGATTTTGATATTGATCACTAACAGTATATGTGGATTTATTAGCACCTACAATTAGCTCATCTTCTCCACCATTATCAGATTCTACATACCATTGATAGGTAACGCCCTCTTCATCAGTTAAATTAGTTTGCGCCCTTAATTTACTTCCTACTTCAATAGATGAAATATCTGGTTCAATTGAAACTTTTACTAAGACTTCATCTTTGATTTCATCATATTTTTTAATACTTCCATCATTATCTACTCCATATGCATTATAGTTTTCAATAGGAGTTGCATCATTTGCAAATTTTGCTTGAAGAACGTTTTTATCTGGTTCTTCAACCATTACGCTTAATTTAGTTGGAACTGTAGAGAAATGATATTGTTTCAAATTAATATAGCCATCAAAATCTTCATGTAATTCTGCTACAGCACTAACCAAGAATGTAAGTTGATCATCTTTCCACCAGTCACGGCAAATTTGGATAACAGTTTCCCCATCTTCTTGATAATCATACTCTCCCATTGTAAAAACAGCAGCATCACCAGTTTTACCTACATACATTTTATCTTGTATATAGAAACGTCCTTCTGGATGAATAGAAATGCACCCTTTTATTTCAGAGTCTCCAGAATTATCTAATTTTTCCGGTACATCATTTTTTGCTAATTGTTCAAAACGATTTAAATGTAATTCTCCGTTTTCATTGATTATCCAGCATAAATCAAGCGTATTATCTTTAACATCTGATGGAATTTCAGCTTTTCCGTATAAATCTAAAACGACAGCATTATCACCATTTCTAACAAATGTGGCAATTTCTTCTCCTTTTGGATTGCCTTCTCCTGTCAGCACAAGAGGGTTTAGATTCAATACATATTCTAAAATTGGGAAATCATTATATTTATTTGGTGCAAAATAACATTTTCCGCCAACAAATACAAACGAATAGTCATAAATCGTTACCGGTCTGCTTGTATCCTTATCTACAATAGAATCAACACTGTCAAAGCACAAAATTAACTTATTTAAAAATCTGCCGCCTGACTTAGAAATAATTAATTTTCCCTCTTTTTCAGTATTATTAAAAGTTCTTATGGATTCAACTTCAGGTTTTAACGGATTTTGCGCATCATTTAATAAAACAACTCCATCATTTGTCAAAGTACCGTCAATCGTAAATGTAGCTTTAATAGTTAATTCAGAATCTTCTTTGATGTTTAATTGAACATCTTCATCTAATGTTACATTTTCTAAAATTTCAGCATTGCCAACTAAATTGATTTCCGTAACATTCTTATCATTTAATGCCTTATGCAATTCATCAGTATTTGTAACATTGACACTGACATTTGCAGCATTATTTGGATCCAAGAAATAATAGATTTGATTTTTATCTGCCATTTTTCTTGGTGTAAATTCACCATTATCATAAATGACTACAGAATTATCTGTATTATCTTTCCAAATGGTTGGATGACTGCCATCTTCTGAAGTGTTTTTTACAGTATCACTTACTGTCAATGAAGAGTTTTTATTTGCAGTATTTTGACCGACAGAAACTTCAATTCCGCCAAAGTCATTACCGGAAACATCTACATCTTCTGCTAATACGACATTTGATGCATTCACCAATAAACCGGCATCTGCACCTGTTAATTGAATATTTTTCAATGTTACTTGATTATCTTCATCGTAAACTTGAATTGCATAGTTGTGTCCATCCCAGTGATCGGTTTGTCCGCCATTCACAATGATAGAATATTCCTTACCATCAATAACTACATCTCTATCTAAGTCTGTAATTAATACCATTTCTTCTGGGGTTAAAACAGAGTTATATTCAACTGTAATATCCTGCGTTAATTCAATTGTTTTCTTTGATGAATCTGCTAAAGCTTCATTCAATTCTTGTAATGTTCCTACTTTTGCTACAGAATCGTCTTCCACTGGCGGTGTCACAGGCGGTACATAGTTTCCTCCGCCATTGGATGGGCGTGATGGTTCTGTAGCTTCCGGTGCGTCTTCTACTCCTGTTCCTTTATCTACATCTTCGATCGTGACATCTTCATCAGCAGTTGTTCCATCGACATTCGCTTCTATCAATCCTACTGTTCCGTTTCCTTCAACAGATGTTGGGGCATCGGCTGTGATTGTTTCTACCTTGTTTCCTCTTGTTACTTCGATCACTGTTTCTGGAGCACTGGATAATACCTGTATCTCTTCTAC
>CALUVS010000011.1 GCA_944324265.1 uncultured Traorella sp. | reverse complement strand
CATAAATATGCGCAAAGTCCCATAAAATAAAGGCTTTGCGCAATTTTTATTTAAATCCATGAATATTTCAGGTATTACTTGTTTGTGCCAGCGGTATGTCAACAAGCTTGATGGTTAAAAAAATGAAAGAAGCTGCAGAGCAAAAAGGTTATGAATGCAATATTGAAGCAGTAGGAGCTGCTTATGCCAAAGAGAAAAAGGGTGCTATTGATGTATTGATGATAGGCCCTCAATTAAGATTCAGCTATGAACAATTAAAAAAAGATTTTCCGGAAATTCCTGTCATCTTAATTGATACTATTGCCTATGGAAAAATTGACGGTAAGAAAGTATTGGAAGATGCAATCAAAGCTATGGGAGCTGAATAAATGATGGAACAGTATGAAGAAAATTGCTTTCAGATTATTTCTTATGCCGGAGAAGCTCGATCTTATTTTATTGAAGCTCTGCGCCATGTAAAAGATGAAGATAAAAGGAAAAGCATGGAATTGCTGGAGGAAGGAAATAACAGCTTAATATTAGCAGAAAAAGCACATTTAAAATTTATCCAGCAGGAAGCAGAAGATAAAACAGTAGAAATGAAAATGATTTTGATGCATGCAGAAGATCTTATGATGTCTGCAGATACTTTGAAAGCAATTGTAAGTGAGTTAATTAATCTATTTTAACAAGGAGAACTTTATATGAGAAAGGTACCAAAAGGATTTCCTGAAGATTTCTTGTGGGGAGGAGCTGTTGCTGCCAATCAGCTTGAAGGAGCGTATGATCTTGACGGAAAGGGTTTATGTGTGGCAGATATCAATGAATTCAGAGATGATATTGCACTTGAAAAAAAATATAATGATGAATTGACAAGTTCATATGTTGAAGAAGCCATGAAGGCAGGACACAATGATGGAAGGATCTTTCCGAAAAGATGGGGCATTGATTTTTATCACACCTATAAAGAAGATCTCAAATTACTGGCAGGATTAGGATTAAAAACATTCAGAACAAGTATTAATTGGTCTCGTATTTTCCCAAATGGTGATGATAAAGAACCAAATGAAGCAGGACTGCAATTTTATGATAAATTAATCGATGAAATTATTCAAAATGGCATGGAGCCGATGATTACATTATCACATTATGAGATGCCTCTTCACTTAACCACACATTATATAGGGTGGTATTCAAGAGAAGTCATTGATTTTTTTGAGAAATATTGCAAAATAGTATTAGATAGATATGCAGGAAAGGTGAAATTATGGATCATTGTTAATCAAATCAATTTGATTGGTCATGAGTCATTCAATCATTTGGGCATTGCAGAAGATAAGGTCGAGGATTTATTAAGTGCCAAATATCAGGCTGTTCATAATGAAATGGTTGCATGCGGCAGAGTCACAAAATATGCTCATGAAAAATATCCAGAAATGCAGATTGGTATGATGCTGTGCAGCGGGCCTGCCTATGCGGCTTCAGCAAAGCCAGAAGATCAGTTGGCCACACTACGCCACAATCAGATGGAATACTTTTATTCAGACGTATTGCTGCGAGGAAAATATCCTGGCTATGCATTCAGATTTTTTGAAGAAAGAGGAATTCATGTGGAATTTGGAGAGCATGATGAAGAAGATCTTTCTCATCCTTGTGATTTCTTCTCATTTTCTTATTATTATACAAGAGTTTGCGATAAGCAGCATTTTGAAAATGGCAATGAAGATTATCGCAATAAGGAATTGCCTGCCAATAAATGGGGATGGACCTTTGATCCAATCGGATTAAGATTTATGTTAAATGCCTTTTATGACCGCTATCAAAAACCAATCTATATCACAGAAAATGGATCAGGCTTTTATGATCAATTAGAGGATGGAAAAATTCATGATAGTTATCGTGTAGATTTTTATCGAGCACATATCAAGCAAATGAAAGAAGCGATACAAGATGGAGTAGATTTGAGGGGTTATTATGCCTGGGGTCCTATTGATTTAGTTTCTTGTTCCTCCAGTGAAATGTCAAAAAGATATGGATTCATTTATGTAGATTTAGATGACTATGGTAAAGGCAGCGGCAAAAGAATTAAAAAAGACAGCTATGATTGGTATAAAAAAGTTATCGCAACCAATGGTGAAGATTTAGAATAGAGGGTGAATAAATGGAAAAACAAAATATTTTATTTTTTATCGCTGATCAATTTCGAGGTGACTGCTTAGGTTTTTTAGGTAATGAGGAAGTGCAGACACCTAATTATGATCGATTAGCTAAGGAAGGAATTGCCTTCGAAAATGCCTTCTGCCAAAACCCTGTTTGTGTCCCAAGCAGATGCAGTTTTAATACCGGCTGGTATCCGCACAGCAAAGGACATCGAACGATTCATTATTTGTTGGACAAAGGCGATCCAAGTATGATGAAATCATTAAAAAAGGCAGGGTATCATGTTTATTTGATGGGGAAATCTCATTATTTTCACCGCAAAGATGAAGAAGAACTGAAAGCGACCTGCGATTATGAATACATTGGACGCGAAGTCTCAACAGAAGAAATTCACGGGGGAATGAAACCATTGTCCAAGGAAGAAATTCAAAAAGATCCTTTCTATTATTCTTTCTATAATGGTGAGATGTCAAAGGAAACGGCCGCACGCCAACAAGATGATCTAGTCATCAATCGAGTAGTGGAAATGCTTGAAAATGGTGAAATTCAAGAGCCTTTCTGTTTATATGTGTCCTTGAATTTACCTCATCCGCCATATACCATTGATGAACCATGGTTTTCCTTGATTGATCGCAATAAGATTACTTTGAAAACAAAGAAAATTGAAGAATTGAAAGATAAACCGGCTACTTTGTACTCGATCAGAAAAAACCAGAATTTATATGAACTGACAGATCAGGATTTCAAAGAAATCAAAGCTACCTATTATGGCATGATTGCAAAACTGGATCATCAATTAGGAAGAGTATTAGATGCTCTAGGAAAAACTCCTTGGCTGGAGAATACGCATGTTTTAGCGTTTGCCGATCATGGAGATTTTACCGGTGATTATGGATTGGTTGAAAAAACACAGAATACATTTGAAGATTGTCTGGTACATATTCCTTTGATCATTCGTCCTGCAAAAAACATTCCTTTCCAGCCAAGAATATGCAAAGCTTTGGTGGAATTAAATGATATTCCGGCAACTGTTTCAGAATTGTGCCAATACGAATTTGACTATACACAGTTTGGTCAGTCATTAGTGCACTTATTTAATACAGAGGAAGAACATCATTCTTATGTATTAAGTGAGGGAGGAAGAATCAAAGGTGAAAAACAAGCCATGGAAGGCTATTCTTCATACACTTCCATTTACTGGCCAAGATTGGAATCACAAAATCATCTGCCGGATCATACAAAAGCTTTCATGGTCAGAGATCATCATTACAAATATGTGTATCGCTTATATGAAAAAGATGAATTTTATGATTTGACTCAGGATCCTTATGAAGAAAACAATGCCATTGATGATCCTGCTTATCAAGAGAAAATTCATGAGATGAAAGAATGGCTGTTAAAGAAACTGATTGAAACGACAGATGTTGTGGCCATGGATTCTATGCTGCCAGGCAGAATATACGGTGATGAATAATTGAAATAATAAAAACCTTTTCAGAAATGATAAGATCCTGAAAAGGTTTTATTTTGTGTTAAACAGCTTTTCTTCTGC
Source organism: uncultured Traorella sp. (assembly GCA_944324265.1). Taxonomy (GTDB): domain Bacteria; phylum Bacillota_I; class Bacilli_A; order Erysipelotrichales; family Erysipelotrichaceae; genus Traorella. The sequence continues at coordinate 52,921 of CALUVS010000011.1, read as the reverse complement.
AAATGCATGTACATATTTATTATATATAATATCAAAGAAAAATAACAATCCGTATTTGGTATAAACAGTTCGATTGCCGCAATAAATATGGTTTGTAATATAGGATTGATTTCCCATAAAAATTATTTTGTCATAATGTCCCTGCATTTTCTCCGTGTGATTTAAAGTAATCAAAACTTTCGTAGCAGAAATATCTTTTAGATCTTCAGTCACTGCAAAGGCATAATTGCCTGTAATAGAACATACAATCAATAAATCATCTTTTGTTAATTTAGCTAAAGCATCCAGATTAATTTTCGAACTGGTAAAAACATAAATGAATTTATTGATAGCTAATAGTTCTTCCTGAAAATGATAGGCAGCACTGCTTGAAGTATCGGCAATTAATATATAAATATTATGATAATCATGAAGCATATGAACTAATTCCTCTATTGGAGGTGTGTCAGCTGCTTGTGAAATATCTTCCATCATATCGTCGATGGCTTTTTTTATATAAACGGCAAAGTTATCGTGATTGGTGTATTCCAGATAGGCTTTATAATGCTGCAGCGTTTCATCCACATATTGTTCTAATGAATTGAATTGGTCAAAGCCGATTTGTTTTAAAAAACGATGAATCGAACTGCGTGAGACAAAGCATTCTTCCGCTACATCATAAATGGTCAATTGATGCAATTTATGGAAATTGCGCAGCAAATATTCGGCGATGATTCGATTGATTTCACTGTTAGAAGCGGCATCATTGACAATAGCTAACAGAGATGAAAAAAGATCGAATTTTTTTAATGAGTAATTTGTAGGATTTTGCTTATTCATGTCTAGATTATAACATTGATTTTTTGGTATCACAAGTTGAAACGCAGACATTTCAAGATTCTGGTTTAATAAGAATGTAAGCGCTATACAAAAAATAAAAGAACAAAGCTTTGTTCATTGAAAGGAAGGAAGAAAATATGAAACACAAGACAAATCCTGTATTCCCTGAAGGCTTTTTGTGGGGAGCCAGCAGTGCTGCTTGGCAGTGTGAAGGAGCCACCTTAGAAGATGGCAGAACACAAGCAATTATTGATTTAAATTCTCAAACAAAAAAACCTTATACAGACAATTCTATAGCCAGTGATCATTATCATCACTACAAAGAAGATGTTGCCTTAATGAAAGAATGTGGATTTAAAAGTTATCGTTTTTCATTATCTTGGTCCAGAATTATTCCGAATGCAGATCGCAAAGTAAATCCAAAAGGAATTGAATTCTATAATAATCTGATCAATGAACTAGTTGCTGCAGGTATTGAACCAATTGTGACTTTATATCATTATGATATGCCTTGCTGGGTAGATGAAAAATATGGCGGATGGCATGATCGTGCTATTATCGATGAATTTGACTATTATTGCCGAGTTTGTTTTGAAAACTTTGGTGATCGTGTAAAATATTGGCTTTCAATCAATGAACAGAACATGCAGATTATTTATGGTGATTGGCTGGGTGTTTCTAAAGGATGCGAAAATTGGTTTGAAGAAAAATGGCAGGTAAATCACATTATGAATATGTGTCATGCAAAAGCAGTTATTGCTTGTCATGAAATGGTTGAAGGAGGAAAGATTGGTCCTGTTCCGGGATATGTTCCTATTTATCCAGCTTCAAGCAAACCTGAAGATCAGATTGCTGCTATGAATGCAGAAGAATTGACACAGAAAATCTGGGATGATTTCTATGTTTTCCGTGAATATAGTACTTTTGTTAAAAACTATTGGAAAGAAAATAATATTGATCCAAAGATCCAAGAAGGAGATATGGACATCATTGCTCAAGCAAAAATTGATTTCATTGCAGTAAATTGCTATCGAAGCGATGTCGGAGTGGCACCTGATGATAGTTTCCTGCAGGAAATCGGTTTGAATAAAACCGGTATCAAAGGTGACTTCGTATATCCAAATTTCCCTGGGGAATATGCATTGGCCAGAAATCCGCATGTTGAAGTAACAGATTGGGATTGGCATATTGATCCTGTCTGCATGCGTTATTCGCTGCGTTATCTGTGGGACCACTATCACTTACCAATGATCATTACAGAAGCAGGATATGGTGCTCATGAAGATTTAGGTGAGGATGGAAAAATTCACGATGACTACCGAATTAAATATTTAAGAGAATATGCATATAATATTGGATTGGCTATTCAGGATGGTGTTGAAGTATTTGGCTTCAATTTCTGGAGCTTTATGGATTTATTAAGTACAGGTAACGGAATGGCTAAACGTTATGGAATTGTGTTTGTAAATACGACAGATGACGACGTAAGAGATTTAAAACGTTATAAAAAAGATTCATTTGACTGGTATTCAAGACTGATCAAGTCCAATGGACAAGATTGGGGCTGTGATATGGAAGAATGGAGAAATTTCTCTAAAAAGGACTAAGGGATTAGGAGGAAGACAAGATGGCAAAAAAGGATTATAAAGCAATAGCTGACAATATTATTAGCGTTGTTGGCGGTGAAGGAAATATCACAAATGTAACTCATTGCATGACTCGTTTGCGTGTACAGTTGATGGATGGGTCAAAATTAAATCAGGAAGAAGCAAAAAAGATTCCTGGTGTTATGAATTTGGTAATTCAAAATGGAGAATATCAATTTGTCATTGGTCAGGATGTGCCAAGTGTATATGAAGAAATAACAAAACACGAAGGTATTAAAGCCGGAGGTTCTATTGAAGATGCCGAAGCCTTGAAAGAGGATAGTGCTGTAAAAGGAAATGTGATTGAAGCAATCTTCTCATTCTTTGGCGGTACCTTCTCACCAGTCATTCCTGTATTGATAGCAGGAGGGCTTACTGGAGCTGTATTGACATTATTAACAACATTTGCAGGTGTCAGTGCAGATTCTGGTACTTATCAGGTTTTCTATGCAATCAATCAGGCAACCTTCTTCTTCCTGCCTATATTTATCGGATTCAGCGCTGCAACTCGTTTAAAGACAAACGGATATTTAGGTGCTTTCTTAGCAGCAGTTCTGTTATATAGCGGTATAAATGGTGTAGAAGGTTTGGATTTCTTTGGTATTGCGATTCAGCCAATTGCCTATAATGCAAATATTTTCCCAATTATTTTAGGTGTATTGTTCATGTCAGTCATTTATAAATTCTTACAGAAACACATGCCAGTATATCTTAGAACTATTTTCGTTCCATTGATTACAATGCTGATCACAGTACCTGTAACATTAATTATTTTGGGACCTATCGGAAATACAGCCGGTACTTACTTAGCCAACGGATTGCAGGCACTGTATAATATGGCTCCTTCAATTTCTGTTGCTATCGTTGGTGCAACTACTTGCTGGATGGTATTCTTTGGAATGAACAATGCTACATATCCTGTTGTATTTGCATTGCTTGCAGCTGTAGGATCAGATCCTCTTATTTGTACAGGAATGGCACCTGCAAACGTTGCAGTCGGCGGAGCATGCTTAGCAGCTGCATTAGTTTCCAAAAAATTGGAAGAAAAATCTGTTTCTATCAGTGCAGGTGTAACAGCTCTTTGCGGTATTACTGAACCAGGTGTATACGGTGTATTGTTCGTGAAAAAATATCCATTGATCGGAGCTATGATCGGCGGCAGAATCGGCGGATTCCTTGCTGGATTATTGGGAATGACTCAATATGTTGTTTCAACTCCAGGCTTTATCTCATTCGCGGCTTATATTACTCCAGCCAACATGGGAGGCGGATGGTATAATCTAATTATTTCTATGGTTGTAATGGTCATTGCAGTTGTTATTGCATTTGTTGTAACTTACATCTTAGGCAAAAGAGAATTAGCAAAACAAAGTAATTAGATTATTTTAAAAACATCCTCTTACAAATCATGAAATATATATTTATAGAGGCATATGATGAAATTATTTTCAAAACTATTAAAAAAAGAAGAAAAAATATATTCAGATAACGATATTGTGGCACTGGCCGATGCACAGATTATTCCGGTCAGTGAAGTAAATGATGAGATGTTTGCTCAAGAAATGCTGGGACAGACCATTGCTTTTCAGCTGCTGGATCATACAGTAGTGGCTCCCTGCAATGGAAAACTTGAAGTATTATACCCAACCGGTCATGCATTTGCAATCCGCATGAATAATGGAAGAGGAATTTTGGTACATATAGGAATTAATACAGTTGATCTAAAAGGTCATGGATTCAAAGTTTATGCAAAACAAGGGGATACCGTTAAAGCCGGTCAAAAAATATTGGATGTCGATTTATCTTTCATCAAAGAGAAAGGCTATGATTCGACAACTATGCTGATCATTACAGAACCATTAGAAAATGAAAAATTAAATTTTATGGATCAGGGTACTGTAAAAAGAGGGCAGATCATCAACTTATAAGAATTAAAGAGATTTAAGCAGCAAAAAGGACAGCATGTGATTATGATTCAACAGCTGTCTTTTTTTTGTTTTATTTCTTTTCTTTGATAATTATTTGTTCGCTGATATAAGATAAAAGTATTTCAATGAAAACATGGAATAAAGCCTGTTCGTCAATAAACAATCCTTGTATCTTGATATTAGGGAGCAAAACAAAATGTGTAGCATATTTTTTATATTGCGTATTTGGATTCATGGTAACTAAGACAATAGTTTTCTTGTTTTCATGACATTTTGCAATATAATTATTCAGCGGAGTAGAAGTATTGCCTCTCGCTGTAAAAAAGAAGAATACCTCTTTTTCGTTCGAACGATTGGCCAATGTGCTTAAAAGCAAAGTGTCTGTTACAACCTCAGAAGCCAAATTGAAATTAAGCAATCGATATTTAAAATGCGTTGCTGTAAAACCGGAACGGTTATACCCGCAAATACGGATTTTTTTGGCATTGGTCACTTTCTTTGCAATTGTGATAAAGTCTTTTTCAGATAGGTAACGCTTGATATTCTTGATAGATTCTAAATATGAATCAAGAATTAGATCAAACTTTGATGCATGAGCATCCTTTGAAATACTGCTGTGCTCCATGATTGTGAAATCATATTTAAATTCAGAGTAACCGGAATATCCTAATTTTTTTGCAAAACGCAGAATCGCTGACTTGGAAACATTACATTTTTCGGCCAATTCAATAATAGATGATGTGTCACGAATAACAACCCAAGAATCATCTTTAATGCGTTTGTAAATCATTTTATCACTTTTTGTAAATGAAGGCTCTGCCATCTTAATTCTATCCATGAAGTTCATGTCATTATTATACAATAATTGGGAATTCTATTCAATTTGAATATTATAAAACAAGGAATTAATATTTTTTAAAATCTTCTGCTGCCTCATGCTTGCAGCAAGACCCGCAGCTTATTTAAATCTTATGATAAGTACAAGGACAGAAAGTCTTTCCGTATTTTCATCCTTGCGTAAGAAATCATACAAATAGGATTTGTAATTAACCAGGAAAGAAGTTCCAATTTTTACAGCAATAAAATGAAACAGATTCTTTTTGAAAGAGACTTTTTGTTTGTATACATCACATAATTTTCAGTATGAAAAATCAACTTATTAAAGAATAATACAATGATTTGTGGTAGAATGTTTGGGAGGTGGTAGTTTGTCTTATTTAGATGGTTTAAATGAAAATCAAAAAGCGGCGGTCGTTCAAAGCAGCGGACATGTACGCATCATTGCAGGAGCCGGCAGCGGTAAGACTCGTGTGGTCACTTCCCGTATTGCTTATCTGATTGATGAAGTGGGTGTATTGCCTTATCGCATACTGGCCATCACTTTTACCAATAAAGCAGCCAATGAAATGAAAGAACGTATCGGACGTATGTTAAAGGATAATAGCGGAGGAGTGAATATTTCAACAATTCACTCTTTCTGTGTGCGTCTATTGCGTGAAGATATTCATTTGTTGGGATATCCAAGAAACTTTACGATTGTCGATGCCGATGATCAGAAAAGCATTTTGAAAGAAGCCTATAAGATGTATGGCGTTGAAGTCAAAAGCTATAGCTACGGCAATGTATTGAGTTATATTTCCAATGCAAAGTGTGCCGGTATTGATCCGGAGGATGCTTTATCTATTGCGAATCCGTATACCAGTGAATATGTCAAGGCACAGGTCTATGGCTATTATCAGACACGTCTGCAGGCGATGTATGCATTGGACTTTGATGATTTGCTTTTAGTTGCAAGAAAACTTTTGAAAAGCAATAAGGAAGTTCGTATCAAATGGCAGAATCGTTTTGATTATATCCATGTAGATGAGTTCCAGGATGTGGATAAAATACAATATGATATCATTAAATATTTAGTCAAAGAAACAACAGCCTTATGTGTGGTAGGAGATCCGGATCAAACGATTTATACATGGCGCGGGGCTGATGTCAATATCATCATGAATTTTGAAAAGGATTTTGATCCATGCAAAACAATCATATTAAATGAAAACTACCGCAGTGCTCCATCTATCTTAAATGGAGCCAATTCAGTCATCAAAAACAATAAGAATCGAATTGAAAAAGATTTGTATACAAATTTACCGGAATCGCATAAAATTGTACACTATTCTGCGATGGAAGATGCCTTGGAACCGGCATGGGTAGCTGATCAGATTCAAAAGAATTATCAGTCAGGAACATTGTATAAGGATATGGCCGTATTGTATCGAAGCAATTATTTGTCCCGAAGTTTGGAAAAGCAATTGCTGGATAATCATATTCCTTATAAGATCTATGGCGGTGTACGATTCTATGACCGTGCAGAAATCAAAGACAGTTTGAGTTATCTGAGAATGCTGATTCATGATAATGCAGCTATTGATCTGGCTTTCAAGCGTATTATCAATGTACCGAAAAGAAGTATCGGCAACAAAAGCGTTGAAACGATGGAAGAAATCAGTCATCGGGAAAACTGCAATTTATATGAAGTGCTCAAAAATCATGAGGTATGCCGAGGCAAAGCAGCTGCTTCTGCCAAAGCATTTATTGAATTGATTGAAAAGCATCGTTCTTTGGTATCTGTAATGTCCATCAGCATGCTTTTGGAAAACTTATTGGAAGAGAGCGGTTATCTGAAGATGCTGGAAGAGGAGAAAGAAACAGAAAGATTAGAAAATATCAAAGAATTGATCAATGATATTGAAATATTTGAAGAAAATAATTCGGATGGAACATTGGATGAATATCTGCAGCAGATTGCTTTGTATACCGATAAAGAAGAAACAGATAAGCAGGAAGTGGTGCAGCTGATGACCATTCATGCAGCCAAAGGGCTGGAATTTGATACGGTTTTTGTCTACAGCATGTCTGAAGGCATTTTCCCAAGTGAAAAGGCGGTCAGCGAGGGCGGCAGAACTGCTTTGGAAGAAGAAAGAAGATTGGCTTATGTAGCTTTTACACGTGCAAAGCGTCAGCTTTATATCAGTGATGCCCGCGGCTATAGCTATGTTATGGACAGTGTCAAACGTCCAAGCCGTTTTATTAATGAAATTGATGAGAATTGCATTGAACATTATGGCATGATTCAGGAAACTATGCCTATGCCTGCTATGATTGCTTCTTCAGAGGAACCAATCAATGCGGCACCCAATGCACAAAACAACATTTCTCGTCTGCGCAAGGGTGATCTTGTGACCCATAAAAGCTTTGGTGATGGGGTAATCTTAGATACGAGCAAAGGTGTATGGACCATTGCTTTTTCCAATAAGTTCGGTATTCGCAAAATTGCCGCAAATCACCCATCCATAACAAAAAAATAGGAGGAAGAGCCATGAGTTATGCACGAATCCAGGAATTAAGAAAATGGTTAAATCAATGGGCCAGGGAATACTATGAATTAGATGCACCAACTGTCAGTGATGCACAATATGACAGCTATATGCAGGAATTGATTGCCCTGGAAAATGAATTTCCCGAATATATAACAAAAGATTCTCCTACGCAGAAAGTAGGAGGCAAAGTTTTGGAAAGCTTTACCAAAGTAGCGCATAAACAGCGAATGCTTTCCTTAGCGAATGCTTTTAATTTAGAAGAATTGAGACAGTTTGATGAACGTGTCAGAAAAATCGTACCGAAGGTAGAATATGTCGTAGAACTGAAAATGGATGGATTAGCAATGTCCCTTCATTACAATGACGGACAGCTGGTGCAGGCAGTGACACGCGGGGACGGCGAAGTCGGTGAAGATGTGACTCACAATGTCATGACGATCCGTTCTATTCCGCACACGATTCCCATTCGTGATGAAATTGAAGTGCGCGGGGAAGTTATCATGCCGAAAGCCAGCTTTGAAAAACTGAACGAAGAAAGAGCGAAAAACAATGAGCCATTGTTTGCGAATCCGCGCAATGCGGCTGCGGGTTCGATTCGTCAATTGGACAGTTCTGTGGCCGCAAAACGCAATTTGGATGCTTATTGGTATTTTTTGATGGATGCACAGAAATTAGGCATCCATGAACACAGTGAAGCATTGGATCAATTAAGCGAATGGGGCATCAAAACAAACCCGAATCGCAAGGTATGCCAGAATATTGATGAGGTTTGGCAATTTATTCAGACAATCAGTGAGCAGCGCAGCGAACTGCCCTATGATATTGACGGTATGGTACTGAAAGTCAATCGTTTGGATGATTGGAATGTCATCGGCAATACAGTAAAAGCACCGAAATGGGCCATTGCCTATAAATTTCCTGCAGAAGAAGTCATTACCCGCATGAATGACATTGTTCTTACAGTAGGAAGAACCGGCAAAATTACGCCGAATGCCGTATTGGAGCCGGTGCGTGTAGCTGGTTCTGTGATCAGTGCCGCAACGCTTCACAATGAAGATATGATCAAAGCCAAAGATCTTCGTGTCGGTGATTATGTTGTGATCCATAAAGCCGGTGACGTCATTCCGGAAGTTGTACGTTCACTGCCGGAAAAAAGAGATGAAAATTCGAAGGAATATGTGTTCCCGGATACTTGTCCGGTCTGTCATTCTCATTTGGTGCGTGATGCGGATGAAGCCGCACATTACTGCATCAATCAGGATTGTCCGGCTCGTGTTGTGGAAAGTATCATTCACTTTGCTTCCCGCAATGCGATGAATATTGATACATTGGGCGATAAGCGTGTAGAATTTCTGCATGATGCCGGATGGCTGAACAGCATTGAGGATATTTATCGACTGCATGAACATCGAGAAGAGCTTTTGGAATGCGAAGGATATAAAGAAAAATCAGTGGATAAGCTATTGGCAGCGATTGAAGCCAGCAAACAGAATCCGCTGGAAGATTTAATATTTGGCTTGGGCATTCGTCAGGTCGGCGAAAAAGCAGCCAAAATATTGGTCAAGCATTTTAAAAACATGGAAACTCTTCGTCACGCTGGTGTGGAAGAATTATGCCGCATCAAAGATATTGGATTGATTACAGCACAATCCATTGTATCTTTCTTCCAGGAAGAACATAATCAGCATCTGGTGGATGCATTGATTGAATTTGGCTTGAATATGGAAAGTGATGAACAGGAAGTAGTTGAATCTCGTTTTTCCGGCAAAACAGTTGTCTTGACCGGCAGTCTTTCTTTGTTTACGCGAGATGAAGCGAAAGCTCTTTTGGAAAGATTGGGAGCGAATGTCAGCGGTTCTGTTTCCAAGAAGACCGATTTGGTCATTTATGGAGAAAATGCCGGCAGCAAGCTGGCGAAGGCCAATGAATTAAATGTAGAAACGATGGATGAATCGACGTTTATGAGTGAGGTGAATGCACTTGAAAAATAAGATTTGTTTGATATTAGCCGCTTTGCTTTTGATCAGCGGCTGCCGTGAAAATACGATTCAAAATGAATCAGATGTATCGCTTTCTCCGATTGTATCAGGAGAATATGGGTATTATCTTCCTTACAGTGTCAGTGATGCCAAGGTCATTCACAACAATTATCAAGGCAATTCACGAGAACCATTTGATATCGGATCACAGGCGTTGAATATGGCCAAAAAATACTTTGATCCGCAGCAGGTCTTAGTACAGGAAGGCGCCATTCTGAGCGGTGAAGAACTGGAGCGTTATGATGCCTATCAGATGCGCGGATTAGGTTTATTGCGTTATATGACAAGCTATAACCCAGAAGGCTTGAATCCGGAAAGAGGCAGTTATATCGACAATGATAACGGCATTCGTATGTACAATCCGATTATTGTCGCAGATATTTATGAAATTGATTATGTCCAGCAAGCTGAAGAAGGAGTGGAATATGCCGGATTTACCTTTGTCATCGTACTGAATGGCAATGTGACTTACTGGCAGGCACAGACCAATGAAGATGGCAGTGTAGCCACAGATGAAAACGGTGATGTTTTATTAAGCGAACAAAGCTATACGACTGAAATGAGTGATGAACAGCTCTTTACTTACGGCAGTGTAGAAGCCGGAGCGCGTTTGGTGAATTACTTAAGAAACAATCACCCGGAAGTCGGCAATCTGCCGATTCATATTCTGCTTTATAGAGCCAATGATGCTGCCAGTGAATTGCCGGGCAAAATGATCGGGGAAACTTATGTAACAGATCGTACTTCATCATATACTCGTCTGAATCAGCAATGGGTCTTTGTGCCAAGTGATGCCTTCAGAGAACTGAATGCTATCGTAGCCAATCAATTTGAATCAATGCGAACTGCCATTTTTGAGCATTTTCCAAGCAATGTCGGGATATTCGGACGAGCTTATTTTGAAGATAATTATTTAAAAAAGATGAATCTTGAAGTAAACATACAAGCGACTACTTATATTGAAGCACAAAGTCTGATACAATATCTGGTGTCTTTATGTGATTTGTTTCAAGATGCCGATTATGATATCAAGATCGATGTTTTATCCGATGAACAAACAATAGCGATCTTGACACGGCCGGCCAATGAAACTAATGTTGAGGTCGTAATGAATTATTAGGAGGATGTATGGAAGAATTTAACAAGGATATGTTAAGAAAGCTGGCTCATAATGTCATGTTTGACTTAAATGATCAAGAATTGGAAGAACTGGCATTGGATTTCAAAGATTATCTGAAACAGCTGGATCTATTAAATAAAATTGATACGGAAGGGGTGGAAGAAATGGTTTATCCATTTGAAACACCGACAACCTTTTTAAGAAATGATGAAGAAAGCCATGTTTTATCTGCAAGTGAAGCATTAGCAAATGCACCTAAAACAAGCCAAGGCTATATTGTTGTACCAAAGGTGGTGAAATAATGCGATACAGTGACTGCAATAAGACATTAAGAGAAAATGTCATGAAATCGTATGAATTGGCTTCTGCCAGTCAGGAAAAATTGAATGCTGTGGTAACATTTGCGGATGTGGAAAAACAGATTGAAGAAACAATTCAGGATGAAACACTGCCGCTGTATGGAAAACCAGTAGCAGTTAAAGACAATATTTCAACGAAAGGAATTCGTACAACGGCTTCCAGCCGTATTTTGGATAACTATGTGCCGGTTTTTGATGCAGCTGTAGTAGAAAAATTAAAGGCTGCCGGTGCGACAATCATCTGCAAGACAAGCATGGATGAATTGGGAATGGGCGGTACAAATTTGAATGCTTATACCGGAAAAGTCAATAATCCTTATGATCTGAGCCGTATTTCCGGCGGATCCAGCGGGGGAAGCGCTGCGTTGGTAGCTGCCGGTGTTGTACCGATGGCATTAGGAACTGATACAGGAGATTCCATTCGTAAACCAGCCAGCTATTGCGGTGTGGTCGGCTTTAAACCTACTTATGGCCGCATTTCTCGCTATGGAGTCATTCCATATGCTTCCAGTTTGGATCATGTCGGTTTCTTTACGACTTGCGTTGAAGATGCCTGTGTGACACTGAAGTGCTTGGCCGGCCGAGATGATCGAGATATGACAAGCTCTTATGAACCTGTCGGAGAATATGATAAGAATTTAAACAGTGATCTGAACGGCAAAAAGATTGCCGTATTGGATAATGTACTTTCTTCTATCAAGGATGAAAGAATTGTGAATGAATTTCATCAATTGATGAAGAAACTTGAAGATAGAGGAGCAGTAATCGTACATGTCACAATGGATGAAAATCTGCTTCAGACATTGCTTCCGGTTTATTTGATCATTGCCAATGCAGAAGCTTGTGCCAACCACTCCAATTTGGATGGTGTGCGTTTTGGTATGCGAGAAGAAGGAAATGATCTGGAAGAAATCATGATCAATTCCAGAACAAAAGGATTCTCCAGTGCTGTCCGCAAGCGTTTTGTTTTAGGAAGCTATTCTTTGTTTACGGAAAATCAGGAGAAATTATTCCGCAAAGCTCAGAAAGTAAGAAGAGTGATCGTTGATAGCTATACTTCTATTTTGAAAGACTGTGACTGTATTGTTGCACCGGCTGCCGCAACAGTGGCACCGCATGAAAATGACAGTGTAGATGAAAAAATGTCAGATACTTATTTAGTCGCAGAAAATCATATGATCTTAGGCAACATGGCCGGAACTCCAAGTCTGACACTGCCATATACTTTCATTGATGGTTTGCCGGTAGGTGTCAATGTATCAGCGAAGGCATTTGATGAACAGACGGTATTGAATGTTGCTAAGGCAATTGAAGAAGAAACACAGCTGGAAGGCAAATGTGCGGAGGTATAAGTATGGAATACGAAACAATTATCGGAATAGAAATTCATTGTGAATTAAAGACAAAAACGAAGATGTTTTCAAGCGGACGTGCAGAATTTGGTCAGGCACCGAACTCTTGTGCCAGTGAAGTAGATTTAGGACTTCCCGGAACATTGCCTTGCTTAAATGAACATGGTGTCGAATTGGCACTTCGTGCCTGCATGGGAACGCATTGTGAGATTGATCCGCTGCTGAAATTTGACCGTAAAAACTATTATTACTCTGATTTGCCGAAAGGCTTCCAGATCACACAGCAATTTCATCCAATCGGAAGAAATGGCTATGTGGAAATTGATACAGAAAATGGCAAAAAGAAAATTCGCTTGAATCGTATTCACATGGAAGAAGATACAGCGAAACAATTCCATACCGGAAGCAATACCTTGATTGATTTCAATCGTGCCGGTACGCCATTGATTGAAATTGTTTCTGAACCGGATATGCGCTGCGGAAAAGAAGCAGCTGCTTATGTCGAACAGCTGAAAAATATGCTCTATTATATGGGCGTTTCTGACTGCAAGATGGAAGAAGGAAGCATGCGCTGCGATGTCAATGTATCTTTAAGACCTTGCGGCAGCGATACTTTCGGTACAAAAACCGAAATCAAAAATTTAAATTCTATTGCCAATGTGCAGAAAGCCATTGATTATGAAACAATGCGTCAGAAAGAACTGTTAGAAGCCGGAAAACAGGTAGATCAGGAAACACGCCGTTTTGATGAAGCTACACGCACGACTGTGTTGATGCGTAAAAAAGAAGGAAATGTCGATTATAAGTTCTTCCCAGAACCAAATATTTTCCCAATTCAGCTTTCAGAAGAATGGATCGATCATATTCGTCAGACATTGCCTGAATTGCCTGAAAAACGCAAAGAAAAATATATGAATGTCTATGGCTTAAGTGAATATGATGCAAATACATTGACTTCTGTCAAAGAATTAAGTGATTTCTATGATGAAGTTGTCACTCAGACAGATGAATATAAACTGGCCTGCAACTGGTGTACAGTAGAAATGATGGCTTATTTGAATAAAGAAAATATTAAATTAGTCAATAATCCATTGTCCAGTGCTCATCTGGCAGACATGATCAACATGGTAGCCAAAGGGGAGATTTCCGGCAAGCAGGCAAAGACCGTATTTGAAGAAATGATGAAGGGCAAAGACCCAAGAAAAGTTGTCGAAGAAAAGGGAATGAAACAGCTCTCTGATCCGGAAGCTATTCGTGCATTGGTCATTAAGGTATTAGATAACAATCCAAATGCCATCAATGACTTCAAAAATGGCAAAGATCGTGCAGTTGGAGCTTTGATCGGACAAGTCATGAAATTAAGCCGCGGTACGGCAAATCCGGCCATGGCCAGTCAAATCATGAATGAAGAATTGAAGAAAAGATAAAAATGCGGTAAAATAAAAATTGGAGGACTTGAATTATGGCATCTCGAAGAAAGAAACCACGCGTCGTGTTATGGCTTGGGATATTGATCTTATTTATTCCATGCGTAATTGTAGCTGCTGTATTATGGAATTCACTGGAAGATCCAACTCAGCCGGTAGAGGGGAACCGCTTCGTGGATGAGCTTAATCCAGCTATTACAGATGAACAGCTAGACAGCATTGCCGCAGCAATGGAAAAATATGAGTATCTGGAATCTGTGGAAGTCAACTGCATTTCAGCAACTGTTCGTGTGCTGTTAAATACGACAGATGATATTTCAGAAGGCGATCTCAACTGGATGATCAATGATGCGTATACGACCATTGACAGTATTTTGCCGATCAGCACTTATTTTACAAATACAGATACAACCAAGATGTATGATCTTGAAATTCATACGTATAATGTTGTCAGCGGAGAAAATCAGATTTATTATGTATTGACAAAGACCGGCGGGGCAGAAACATATATCATTGATGTACTGACTTCACCAAAAAATCAATCCATCTCTGATTCTATCTTAAATCCGCAGCCAGAAGAACCAACAGAAGAAGTAACTGAATAAAGGGCTTAGGCCCTTTTTCTGTAGAAAGGAAAATTATGAAACAAATACAAATACAATCACAGCGCCGTTTTCAGAATATTTCTATTTATCGGCAGCTGCAGAACATCATTGAAGAAATGAATATGCAGGAGGGACTCTTGTTTGTTCAATGCCCTTCCTCCAGTACAGGATTAACCTTGATGAAACAAAATGATGATTTAAGCAATGATATGATTTATGGGATGGAAAAAACATTTCCGACGCAGGATCAGTTTTATCACTATGCTCATACAGCAGCACATTTAAAATCAAGCAATATGGGCAATACCTTATGGATCTTAGTACAGTCCGGAAAGATTCTTTTAGAAGAAAATGAAGACATTGTTTTCTGTGAATTTTTAGGTCCAAAAAATCATACAATTTATGTCAAACAATTAGCAGAATCATGATACAATAGTTGTCGGTGATTTGATGAAAAAAGTAAATAATCAAGAACTTTTAGAAGGAGATATACAAAAAGGATTAATGCAGCTGGCATTTCCTTTGATGTTTTTAAATCTGATTAATTCGCTTTATAACATTGTCGATACTTTCTGGATCGGCAAAATGGGAGAACTGCAGATTGGGGCAGTCACTTTGATTGGACCAATCATGGGATGCGGAAGTGCTTTTATCACAGGATTGAGTGCTGCCGGCATCTCTTTGATTGCAATGGCAATTGGGGCCAGAGACATTGAAAAAGCAAATAAATCAGCGACCCATTTATTTCTGGTTTCTTTGGTTTTGGGAATTCTGATGGGATTGATCTGTCTGATATTTGCTCATCCAATCCTGCATTGGCTGAATACGCCGCAGGAAATTTATCAAGATGCCTATGCTTATTTATTTGGCATTTCTTTTGATTTTGTGTTCTTGTTTATCATCAATATTTTTCAGACGATTCGTCAAAGTGCCGGTGATTCAAGAACAGCCGTGAAGTTCAATGCCATTGCAGCCATTCTGAATACGATCTTAGACCCCATCTTTATTTTTACTTTCGGTATGGGAACTTTTGGAGCAGCCTTAGCAACAGTGCTTTCAAAAGTATTGGTCATTCCGTTTGTCATGCATATTTTATTGACAGATATGGATATGGTTCATATTTCATTCAAGGAGAAATTTGATTTAGGAATATGCAAAGAAATTTTAAAAGTCGGAATGCCGGCTTCATTGGCTTCTTTTCTGACAAGCTTTGGCTTTGTTTTGATGAACAAAAGCATTGTCGATTATGGACCTTTGGCTATTTCTGCTTATGGACTCGGCAATAAGATTACGGATTTATATTATATTCCGGTGAATGCCTTTGGGGGCGCCCTAGCACCATTTATCGGACAAAATCTTGGAGCCAATAACAAGCCAAGAGCCCGTGAATGCTTCAAAAAAGCAATGATTCTGACTTTATTGACTTCTTTTATCGTCATGATCATCGGTGTATTTATCACACGCTGGATGATTTATCTTTTCGTTAAGGATGCTTCGGCAGAATTGATTTCATTGACCCTGGAATATTGTTATTATGTGATTGCGACAATCTTCTTTATGGGATGGTTTCAAAATCTGCATGGAGTTTTCAGCGGATCGGGAGAAACCCGCTATGTCTTGATCATATCGATTATCCGTTTATGGGGACTGCGTATCCCAATGATCTATATCTTCCATGCTTATACCAATTTAGGGCCTGCAGGCATTTGGTGGGCGATGGTGCTGAGTAATCTGATCACATGTATTTTAGGTCAGCTGCATTATAATACGCATAAATGGGAAACACATCTGCAAGTTTAAAGAAAGGAAATATTATGTATAACGAATCATTTTGGCAGAAACAAAAGCAAACAGTTAGTACATACTGTGCTGATGAAAAAAGAAAATCACTGTTATTTTCTGTTTTTCGCTTATTGACCATGATCCTGATCTTTGTCGGGCTCATTTTAGGCGGTGCTTATCAATCGGTATTAGGAACTTATTTATTTCTGTGCAGTTTGATAGTTTTTGTGCTTTTGGTATTCTTTCATCAAAAATGCAAAAATAAAATTGATCGTTATGAAAATCAGCTGCATGTGATTGAAAAGATGAAACAAAGAAGAGGAAATGAATGGCGTAATTTTGAAGAAACAGGTCAGGAATTTATTGCCGAAAACAATCAAGTATTGCAGGATCTGGATATTCTAGGCAAAAATTCTTTGTATCAGCGTATCTGTGTCTCCAAAAGCTATCATGCCCGCAAAAAATTGGCTCAATGCTTCAATCAGATCGAAGAAAATCTGACAGAAGTGCAAAAGGCTATTGAAAGCATCGGACAAGAGGAACAATTTGTCTTTGACTTTTTGACGATCCTGGAAACACAGAAAAAGACTTCTGAAACTCAGGAAGAAAAGCTTTTACATTTATATGATCACTGCGGCAATCTTCAGCCGCTGAAAATCAAATGGTGGGTCATTTTTTCTATTGCCATTGCGTTTGTTTTGGCTGCCTTGACTTTATTACATATTATCAATGCATTGTTTTTAGCGATATGGCTGGCCATGCAATTGCTGGTGTCTATTTTGCTGGGAATGTTCTATGCTTCAAAGTATGCTTGGATCAAAGAGCTTTCCAGTTTAAATTTAAGTCAGATAGCTATTTTTGAATATATAGAAAAGGCTCAATTGAAAGATGAATATCTGATTGCAAAGCAAAAGCTGCTTTGTGAGCCTTCTGCTTCAGCGGCCTATAAAAAGCTGGACAATATCCTTTCTCTGCTTTCATTAAGAAGTAATATTCTGTTATATCCGATATTAAATGCCTTGATGATGGCAGATGCAGTTATCTATATGCTTTTGGTAAATTGGTGCATCATGTATGCTCAATATCTGAATCAATGGCTAGAAACAGCCAGTGACTTTGAAACTTATCTCTCCCGCAGTCTGATCGGCTATGCTTTGGATAAAACTTGTCTGCCGCTCATTCAAAAAGAACTTGAAATTGAAGCAAGTGACTGTGCTCATCCGCTGATTGATCAGGATAAGGTGGTTTCCAACAGTTTTTGCTTAAAGGGAATGAATATATTGACCGGAAGCAACATGTCCGGCAAATCTACTTTTATGCGCTGTGTTGGTGTTAATACCGTATTGGCGATGGCCGGATGCCGGGCTGCTGCTCGTACCTACAGAACAGCTTGTTTCCATGTGTTGTCCAGCATGCGCTTAAATGATGAATTATCCAGCGGCATTTCCAGCTTCTATGCAGAAATTTTAAGCATTAAGGCTATTATGGAAGCCATTCAGGAAAAGAATCATTATTTGGTACTGATTGATGAGATCTTCAAAGGAACGAATTCTCAGGATCGTATTACAGGAGCCAAAGAAGCTATTTATCGTTTGATGAAAGACAATGTCTTGGGGATTGTGACGACCCATGATTTTGAATTATGCGAAATCAGTGATAAAATTACCAATTATCATTTTACAGAATATTATGAAAATAATCAGATTCATTTTGATTATCAACTGCATCTTGGCAAATGCCAAAGCACCAATGCCATTCATTTGATGCGCATGGCCGGAATCATTGAATAAATTGTGTATAAAAATTAAACACTTGATCCCGCATCAGAAAAAAATACTGTATAATAGATGCAAAGGAAAGTGAAAAAATGAAAACAACCAAAGAACAAGTATTTGAATTTATTCAGAAGGAGATTTGGTCGCACAATGATAATGGACAGGGAATAGAAACCAAGTATATCGCGGATTCTCTGCAGATGCAGCGTTCCAACGTCTCTGCAATTTTAAATGATTTGGTCAAAGAAGAAAAACTGATAAAGACCAATACGCGCCCGGTTTTCTATAAACTGGCAGAACCGAACAAATATCCTTCCGGCAGCAGCGTCATGGATGGGGTGATTGGTTCAAACGGCTCTCTGCGCAATGCGATTCGATTGGGAAAAGCAGCAGTACTGTATCCGCAGATTTCTCAAAATGTTCTGCTGAGAAGTCAGCCGGGCTGCGGTACGAGTTATTTTGCTTTACTGCTTTATAAATACGGACAATTCAAAGGTGTCTTTCAGAAGGATGCACCTTATGTCAAAATCAATTGCCGTCATTATGCCAAAAATGTTTCTGCATTGAATGATGACTTATTCGGAGCAGACAATGATTTATCAAAAAGCTGTTTTGCCAAAGCAAAGGGCGGTGTGCTTTTTATTGATAATTTTGATTTGCTGGATGCCAAACAGCAGTCTCGCATCTATCTTTTTTTAGAAAATGGGAAAATTTTCGGAGAAGATAGTACAAGTGAATTGGATTGTTCCGATGTATTTTTGATTTTATCTTGTCAGCCGCAGAATGCGATGCAGCTGGAGCGAAGAATTCCGTTTGTGATTGAATTGCCGGAGCTGAAGGATCGTCCGCTGGAAGAAAGATTTGAGCTGATCAATCATTTCTTTTCCATTGAAGCCAGCAATGCCAAACGCTCTATTGCCGTGACAACGGAATCTATCAAAGCATTGCTTTTAAGTGACTTTGACAACAATGTCAAAGAATTGGAATATGAAATCAAAAGTGCCTGTGCCAATGGCTATGTGCGGGTAGTCAGTGATATTGATAAAGATATTTATGTGAATATCAATGATTTTAAACCGCAGATCAAACGCAATTTATTGAAGCTGAGAGATAATCTGGCCCCCATCGAAGAGTTATTGGGCAATGATGAATATATTTTCTATGATAAAAACAGCGGATATCAGCGCAGAGAAATCTATATGGCGGATATCTACAATAAGATTAAGAAACAATATGATGAATTGATCAGCCGCGGTATTTCTGAACAAAGAATTGCCGATGTTATCAATAATCATATCAAAAATTTGTTTTCTACCTTTAAATATGATATCAAAAGCAATACGATCAATCGGGAACAGCTTTCCAAGATCGTTGATGAACGTATCATTGAATTGGTGGAAATGTTTCAGGAAGAAAGCGGCCGAACTTTGGGACGTACTTTTCCGCAGAACGTCTTTTATGGACTTTGTCTGCATTTAAATGCCTTGCTTACAGGCAATTTCTTCGGTAAGCGTGTCAGTGATGAACAAATCAATGAAACGATTCAGAAATATCCGCAGGAATATGCCGTGAGCATGCAGTTTGCCATGTATCTGAATGAAAACTTAAAATTAAATCTGGATACCGGTGAAATTGTTTTGATTACGATGTTTTTGGTTGAACAAGAGGAAAATGATCAGGAACATCCGGTATTGCTTTATATCATGCATGGCAATGGTACTGCCCGCTCATTGATGGAAGTGACCAATGCACTGACACATGCCCAGAATGCCTATAGCTATGACATGGAATTAAGCAAGGATACAAAAGAGGCGATGGAAGAAATCAAGTCGCTGATCTTGAAGATTGATCGAGGCAAAGGAGTTCTTGTTGTCTATGATATGGGAAGCATCAATACGATGATTGAAACAATCTCGGAAGATATTGATGTCAAGATCCGAAGCCTGAATATTCCGATTACATTGTTTGGAATCGATATTGCACGCCGCTGTGCGATGGAAAGTGATATTGACAATGTATTCCATATGGCCAAACGAGAAATCGTTCGCAGCTTTACAAAGGAAGAAAGACGCAACAATATTCTGATTACTTTATGTCATACAGGAGAAGGCGGGGCAGCTCAGCTGAAGTCTTACATAGATCTTTATTCTAACTTGGATATGAAAACAGTGGCGTTATCTGTTTCTGATCGCGATGAGCTGTTAAAAGAAGTGATTGAACTGAAAAAGACCGGAACAATCCATGCTTTTGTCGGTACCTATGATCCAAAGCTGCTGGGCATTCCATTCATTCCGATCAACAAGGTCTTTGAGAATAAAAAAGAAGATCTGGATCGTATCTTGATGTTTGAACCGATTCATACACATGCCATTGATTATGACCAGATCTATCAGCATTTGGAAGAAACATTGGCGCATA
Source organism: uncultured Traorella sp. (assembly GCA_944324265.1). GTDB lineage: Bacteria > Bacillota_I > Bacilli_A > Erysipelotrichales > Erysipelotrichaceae > Traorella. Next base: position 32,280 of record CALUVS010000011.1, on the reverse strand, counting down.
CTTCAATTGCCAAGCTGAAAGCTGTACTGCCGGATCTCATCGATGAATTAAGCTTGCTTTATGGGCTGAATGGAGAACAGCAGTCCGGTATGTTCATGCATTTGGCCTGTCTGGTAGAAAGAATGCTGGCGAAGGAGGCATTCCCATACAGTGAAGAAAATATTCGATTGACGCATAAATACGAAGAAGACTATCGCTTGATCAGCAAGCTTCTGAAGCCATTGGAAAAGACATTTAAGATCATTGTGGACGATAATGAGATAGCGACCATCATCCGCATTGTTAAGAGAATATAAAAACTGATCCAGCGATCAGTTTTTTTTCGATATCTTTTTTAAAAACTTATGTTCTTTCTTTGAAGCATCTTTTTCCGGAATACCATTTTTATAGTTATACACATGCTTTTGAATATCATACAATGTATCACTCATCCTGCCCAGATAAATAGCTTCTGACCAGCCGCGCATCAAGCGATTCTGTTTTTTATTTTCAAAGCTCTGCACTCTTTGTTCAAAAGTAACTTTGATGCCTTTTGGATCTGGTTCAATACGATAGGTTAAAGTAATCGTATCATCCAAAGACTTAATTCTGGACTTATAGACTCGGCCTCTCTCATATTCCAACAATGTTACTTCAATTCGGGAATATTTGTTGTCATCATGAGATGTATACTTCAATCCTTTCTTGATGTCTTTAATTCCAATATGTTTATTTGATTTTGCTGCGATTTCAATTAATTCACGTTCCAATTGATCAAAAAAGTCATCGGAAGTGATTTCTAAAGTTCTTATTAATTTCATGGCTTTATTATAACATAATGTCCTGCAAAAAATCGAAATGCAAAACGAAAAAGAATACAAAAGGAAAAGAATATACGCAATCAAAAATTAATTAAACACTAAACAATAAAAATGAACACAGAATTATACACTAACTCAAAAAAGATGAAAAACAGGCTCATTTGTTTCCAAATCATGGGAAATTATACTGTATAATTCATAAAATACTGTATAATTTTGTGATTTTTTAGAAATGAAAGCGCTTTGACAAAAGAAAAATATACACTATAATGGAAAATGTATTTCATGCGTATGCATCATTTAGTAAAGGAGGATCTCATTTATGGATAGTCAAACTGATTTAGTATCAATGAATATTATTGCCAATTCAGGAGATGCACGTTCCTACGCATTTGCAGCTTTGGAAGAAGCAAAAGCTGGTAATTTTGAAGAAGCAGAAGCTTTGATGAAAAAATCAGATGAATCAGCGAACTTAGCTCATAAAGCTCAGACAGATCTGTTGTTTCAGGAAGCAAATGGAAACAGAGCTGATATCAATGTGTTATTGATTCACTCACAGGATCATCTGATGACAAGTATGTTAGCTGCAGAACTGATCAAAGAAATCATTTTACTTTATAAAAATAAATAAGATAGGAGAGAAAACAATATGAAAATTTTATTAGTATGTGCCGGCGGAATGTCTACCAGCATCTTGATGAAGAAAATGGAAGCTTATTGGGCAGAACATGGAGAAGAATTGCAGATCAAAGCAGTAGGTCTGGCAGAATATGGAGATGTATACAAAGATTATGACATCATCATGGTAGGACCTCAGGTAAGCTATCGTTTAAAGAGCATTGCCAGTGATACAGGACTTCCATGTGAAGCCATTCCATCATTTGATTATGCCGTTGCTAACTGCGACAATATCATGAAGTTAGCGAAAAAATTATACGCTCAGAAATAGAGCAGATTCTTTAGGTATTTAGATAGAACTGTGAATCAGGGGAAACACATTCATCAGTTGTATCTCAATCATAAACAAATTAGGAGGAAAAATTTATGGAGAATTTGTTTAACAGTCCATTCATGATTAAACTTCAGGATTTTGGACAAAAGTTAGGGTCTAATAAGTTCTTGTCAGCTTTGCAGGCCGGTATGATGTCTATGATGGGTGTCATCATGGTTGGGGCTATCTTCCAGATCATTTGTGCCATCGGGCCAATGGTTGGTTTATTTGAAACAGGGGATGCAGTTTATAATTTCTTATATGCACCATACCAATATACAATGAATTTAATGGGTTTATGGTTAGTTGTTGTTATGGCATATAACTATGCAAGAAACTTAAAGATGAAATCACCTGTAATGGATGCGGTCAATACAACTGTCTGCTTCATGATTGCAGTCGGCGCATTCTCTTCTCTTGAAAGCGGAAGCTTCCTGAATATGGCTTACTTAGGAAGTACAGGTATGTTTACTGGTTTTATCGTTGTGTATGTTGTAGTCAATGTGGATAGAATCTGTGCTGAAAAGAACATTCGTATCAAGATGCCGGATGTATGTCCTCCATTCTTAGTTGATGGCTTTGCTTCTATTATCCCAATGTTCTTCAACGTTGTGATCTTCATGGCTGTTTCATTCATCGTAAGCATGGCAACTGGCGGAACAATGAACTTTGCAAGCTGGCTGATGTCTTTATTGGCTGCACCATTGAATGTATTGGTTTCTGTTCCTGGTATGTTTGTCATCGGTATCTTCGCTTCTTTATTGTGGTGCTTCGGTATCCACGGTACAATGATCGTTTACCCAGTATTGATGCCTATGATGATGGAAGCATTGTCAGCCAACGCTGCTCACGCTGCTGCTGGTGAACCTTTGGAATTCTTCGCAACAGCTCTGTTCGGTGCGATGGCATATTGCGGCGGTACTGGTAATACATTGCCATTAGCATTATTCGGTTTACGTTCTAAATCTAAACAAATCAGTGCAGTAGCTAAGATTTCTGTTGTACCTGGATGGTTTGGTATCAACGAACCAATGACATTCGGTATGCCAATTATGTACAACCCTATCTTATGTATTCCTTATGTATTGAATATTCCATTAGTTATGTTATGTACTTATATCGGATATCAGACTGGTTTATTGATGCCAGCTTACATTCCTATCATGACATTATTGCCAATGGGATTCGCAAACTTCTTGGGTACATTAAATCCATTCAACTTCGTATGGGATTACTTGATGCTGATCCCTTCAGGACTTGTATGGTATCCATTCTTTAAAGCTTATGAAAAACAATTAGTTGCTAAAGAAAAAGAAGCTGAAGCTTTAGAAGCTGCAACTGCTGCTTAGAATAAGAGAAAATTATCATAAAGCAAGGCAAGGAGAATTCCTTGCCTTATTTAAAAGAAAGGAATGAAATATTATGAGTTTTCCAAAAGATTTTTTATGGGGCGCAAGTACTTCCAGCGCTCAGGTTGAAGGCGGATATGATTGTGACGGACGCGGCTTATCCATTTGGGATACAAAGCCTTTGAATCCGGGCACATGTTCTTTCCACTATGCCTCTGATCTTTATCATCACTACAAAGAAGATATCGCCTTGATGGCTGAAATGGGCTTTAAAGCTTATCGTATGTCTATTTCATGGAGCCGTATCTTACCTAACGGTGAAGGTGAAGTGAACCAAAAAGGTATTGATTTTTATAAAGATTTATTCAATGAATGTCATAAATACAATATTGAACCGGTAGTAACTATTTTCCACTTTGATCTGCCATTGGAATTACAGAAAAAATATGGCGGATGGAATGATCGCCGCATGATTGATGCTTATGTCAATTACTGCAAGATTCTTTTTGAAAATTATCGTGATGATGTCAAATATTGGCTGACTTATAATGAACAGAATATGCTGATTTTCTTCGGCGCTGTGGATATGATCGGCGGCAGCGGCAAGCTGCAGTCATTAAATGATTTGTACAATCAGGCACATATTCAATTTGTAGCTCAGGCAAAAGCAATCCACTTATGTCATGAAATGTGTCCGAATGCGAAAATCGGACCAGCTCCGAACATTACAACTTCTTATCCGAAAACATGCAATCCGGAAGATGTCATTGCAGCTATGAATATGGATGATCTCAGAAACAACTTCTATCTGGATGCTTTGGTCTATGGTACTTATCCGCAAAGTGTATGGCGCTATTTTGAAAAGAACGGTGTACATATTGATGCACAGGAAGGTGACTTTGAATGCATGCGTACCTGTCATCCTGATTTTATCGGTTTCAACTGCTACGGCAATGATACAACAGAAGCCTTGGAATATTATGAAATTGATTTCAGTGATATGTTAAAAGCCGATAATCGTGATTTAAGTTATCTGATGAAGCTGATGGAAAAACCAGGTGTCGGCCGTTCCTGCAAAAATGAATATTTCCCAAGAAATAGTGTGGATGGCAATGCCTATGATCCATACTGCATCCGTGTGACCGCTCGCCGTTTGACAGATCGTTATCACTTGCCGCTGATCATTACCGAAAATGGTTACGGACGTCCGGACAAATTAGAAGAAGACGGTACCATTCATGATCAATATCGTATTGAACACTTAAGAGAAACAATCAAACAGATGAAGCTGGGCATTGAAGAAGGAGCCATGCTGTTTGGTTATTGTCCATGGAGTGCTGTTGACCTCGTATCAACACGTGAAGGTATTACAAAGCGTTATGGCTTTATTTATGTTGATCGTGATGAAGACGATGAAAAAGCAAAAACTGCTGAAATGAAACGTTATCGTAAGGATAGCTTCTATTGGTACAAGAAAGTCATTGCTTCAAATGGAGAAGATCTGGGAGAATAATTTATGAAAGAACCAAGTCAAAGAGTCAAAGATATCTTAGCAGCTATGACGGTGGAACAAAAAGCTGCTCAGCTGTCTTGTATTGTTCCTTCAATGATTTTGAATAAAGGAACGTTTGATAAGGAAAAAGCGTTAAAAGAAATACCTAACGGTGTCGGCCGTATGACACAGTTTGCCAGCGGATTTACCAAAGGCCCTGTGCAGGCAGCTGCCGGCTACAATGAAATTCAAAAATATATGATTGAAAAAACCGGCTTGCCAGCCATTATTCAAAATGAAAGTTCTTCCGGAACTGTTGCGGCCGAAGCTACTATTTTCCCTGTTCCGATTGCATTAGCCGGTACATTTGAACCCAATTTGGCTTATGAAATGGGAAAAGTAATCGGTGATGAAGGCAAAGCTATCGGGGCACATGCTATGATGTCACCGGTTGCCGATGTGAATCGTGATGCCAGATGGGGACGAGTGGATGAAACCTTCGGTGAAGATCCTTTGGTTTGTGCGCGTTTTACCAGCGAAGAAGTACGCGGTATTCAAGGAGAAGATTACACAGAACGCTGTGCAGCCTTAGCAAAACACTGGGTCGGATATGGCGCCAGTGAAGGCGGTATTAACTGTGCCACCATTAATATCGGCAAAAAAGAATTGCGTGAAGTTTATGCAGCACCATTTGCGGCAGCCATCAAAGAACATGATATGCAAAGTGTCATGGTGACTTACAGTGAAATTGAAGGTCGTCCGATGTCTGTTAATGATGAATACACACAGAAATTCTTAAGAGAAGACTTAGGCTTTAACGGTATTGCAGTATGTGACGGTATGTCTATTCCTCGTGTAATTGAAACACAAGGGATGTATGCCAGCCGTGCAGAATTAGCCGGACAAGCTTTAAAAGCCGGCATTGATGCCGATACTCCGATGACGACTGTATACAATCACATTGCCGAGGGAGTGAAGCAAGGACTTGTCGATGAAAAAGATCTGGATGCGGCAGTATTAAGAACACTGCAATTCCGTGAAGAAATGGGATTATTGGATGATCCATTTGTGGATCCTGCCAAAGCACAGGAAATCTATGATGATCCAAAGGCAGATGCATTAAGTGAAGAAATTGCCCAAAAATCAATTACTTTATTAAAGAATGATGGTATTTTACCGTTAAAAAACGAAGCTAAGAAAATTGCGGTAGTCGGTCCATATGCAACTCGTTTATCTACTTTCTTCGGCGGATACGCTTATCCAAGTATGATGGGTTCATTCCTGCAGATGTGCGTTGATCCTGAAATTGCTTTAAAAATGGAAGGATTCCAGGAAATGGCTGAAAAAATGTTTGATATTCCAAGCATGAAAGAAAAGATGTACAAAGATCCAAGCAAATCTTTTGAAGATAACTTTGATGATTACTTAAAAGAAAGCTTAGGTACACTTTCATTAAGTGAAGCTGTACAGAAAGAACTTTCTAATGCTGAGGTTGTCAGTTATGGGGCTTCTTTGAATGATCCGGAATATGAAAAGCGGATTGCGGAAGCCGTGGAAGTCGCTAAAGATGCGGATTTGGTAATTTTGGCAGTCGGTGAAGTGACTGGACAAGGCAAAGATGCAACCAGCGGTGAAGGAATTAATAATCCTGACTTAACGTTACCATTCCACCAGCATGATTTAGTGAAAGCCATTCATGACTTAAACAAACCTTCTGTATTGGTATTGTTTAACGGGCGTCCGTTAGCTTTAGGAGATACAGAACCACTTGTAAATGCCATTGTCGAAGCATGGTATCCAGGTCCTGCCGGAGGAAAACCGGTAGCTAAAGTATTGTCAGGCGCCTTTAATCCGCAAGGACACTTGCCGACGACATTCCCAAGAATCAGTGCTCAATGTCCGATTTACTATGGACACAAAACCGGCAGCGGCTATATGAATCATAAGCAAGAACCAGATCCTTCAGTTATGCAGCCATTGTATCCATTCGGCTATGGATTGAGTTATACCACTTTTGAAATCAGTCATCTTGAACATGATCCAAGTGTTGAAGTAGGCGGTAAATTCAAAGTCAGTGTGGACATCACCAATACAGGAGAAATAGCCGGCAGCGATGTCGTTCAGGTGTATACACACTCCATTTGTCCGACCATCAATCGTCCGATCAAGGAATTGCGCGGATTTAAGAAGGTGGAATTAAAGCCGCATGAAACAAAACGTGTGGAATTCACATTTGATACTCACCAGTTTGGCTATTACAACGCTCAAGATGAATTTGTGATTGAAAATCGTCCTCAGCAGATTTTTGTGGGAGATCAGTCCAGTGTCATTCAAGTGAGCGGAGAAATTCAATTTGTCGGTGAAGTAAAAGAAATTTTGCATGAACGTGTCTTTGATTTTGAAGTAAGTGTGAAATGATGAGAAAAATCAAGATATTGCTTGTATGTGCCGGCGGCATGTCAACAGGCATATTGATGCAGAAAATGGAAAAATATGCATCAGAAAATGAAATCGAATTAAAGATCAAAGCAGTCAGCATCATGAATTATGATAAATACTGCAAGGATTTTGATGTGATCTTGGTCGGACCGCAGGTACGATATATGTTCAGATCCATTCAGAAAAAAAGTCAAATTCCTTGTGCGGTCATGGATAGTTTGGCTTATGGCCTGCAGAACTGTCCGATCATCATGAAACAGGCATTTGATCTGATTGAAAACTGATCAGAAAATAATGAAATCATAATGATTAGAATTCTGATATGTTAAAATAAAGATAAAAGAAAGGAGAAATGTATTGCATTGCTTTTAGCAGCTGCAATATGAAAATTGTATGAACAAAGAATTTCCAAAAGATTTTTTATGGGGCGGTGCAACAGCTGCCAATCAGTATGAAGGCGGATGGAATGAAGGAGGCAAAGGAGCCAGTACGGCAGATCATATGACAGGCGGTACTGTTTCTACTCCACGCCGATTTACCAGAAAAATAGAAGAAGGCACTTATTATCCTAGTCATGAAGCGGTAGATTTTTATCATCATCACAAAGAAGATATCGACTTAATGGGAGAAATGGGCTTTAAAGTCTTCCGTATGTCCATTAACTGGTCACGTATTTATCCAAATGGCTATGATGAAAAACCAAATCAGGAGGGCATTGATTTTTATCACACAGTATTTAAAGAATGCCATGAAAACGGTATTGAACCATTGGTAACTATTTCTCATTATGAAACACCATTTGGTCTGACAGAAAAATACAATGGATGGGCCGGAAGAGAAACTATTGATTGCTTTGTACGTTACTGCAAGACAATTTTTACTGAATACAAAGATGAAGTAAAATATTGGCTGACATTCAATGAAATCAATATCGGTATGAATGCTTTCGGTAAGACAATGGGTCTTGGTATGATGGGGGAAGAAGGAGACTGGAATTTCGGTGCTCAGGAAACAAGCGAAGAAGCCAGTGAACGTATGACAGCACTGCATCACCAATTTGTAGCCAGTGCCAAAGCAGTCAAATTAGGTCATGAAATTAATCCTGATTTCAAGATTGGCTGTATGATTGCCGGTTCTATGTCTTATCCATATACTTGCCATCCAAATGATGTGAAAGCTGCACAGGATGCCATGAATATGAGCAATTTCTTCTGCGGGGATGTGCAGGTAAGAGGACACTATCCTTATTATGCAAAACGTTACTTCAAAGATCATAATATTACAGTGAAGATGGAAGAAGGCGATGAAGAAATCTTGAAAGAAGGTACAGTTGACTTCTATTCCTTCTCTTATTACATGAGCGGATGCTCTTCTGTGGATCCAGAAGTGAAGAAGGGCAGAGGCAATATGATGCTGGGTATTCCTAATCCTTATCTGAAAGCCAGTGATTGGGGATGGCAGATTGACCCTCAAGGCCTAAGAACTTATCTGAATGAAGTGTATGGCCGTTATGAAATTCCTTTGATGGTTGTAGAAAACGGTTTAGGTGCAAATGATGTTGTGGAAAGTGACGGAAGTATTCACGATACATATCGTATTGATTATTTAAGAGATCACATCAAAGCAATGCGTGAAGCGATTGAAGATGGTGTAGAAGTAATGGGCTATACGATGTGGGGATGCGTAGATCTTGTCAGTGCTTCTACAGGTGAAATGAAAAAACGATATGGATTTATTTATGTAGATAAAGACAATGACGGAAATGGTGACCTGCACCGTTTAAGAAAAGACAGCTTCTATTGGTATAAGAAAGTTATTGCATCAAACGGAACAGACCTCGACTAATTTTTCAGCATCATGAAGAAAGGTTCAATGATGAGTGATGCAGTAAATGTTTATAACAAGAAAAATATAAGTATATTAGCTGTTTTGATCATTGGTTTTATGCTGATAGGTTCATTTTTTGACTATCAGATTTCTTTGACATTGCATGATGAAACAAATTTATTCGGACTTATTTTAGCGGCTTATGGGCAATTGCCGGCCAGCTTGGGAATTTTGATCGGCGCTACTTTGATGATCTATGTGACTGAGAGAAAAATGAGAGTAGTCACGATTCTTTCCTATGCCGGCGGAATACTGCTGATTGTATTTGCTTTATTCATGGGTGTATTTGAACCTATTTCTTATTTGAAAGATTTGGTTCCAGCCCCTGTCTTAGCGGTGATTACTTTGATTCTGATGCTGGGATTGGATGCCTTTGTATTCAGCTTGGTCAAACATACACCGAAATATGAACTGAAACAATTTGTGAAATATATCATGTTTGCAGTGTTTGTGCAGATGATTGTCATCAATATCATTAAGATTCCTTGGGGACGTCCGAGAATGCGCATGATTGCTGTAACCCCTGAGGCAAGTTTTCAGCCTTGGTGGGTCATCGGTTCAGATATGAAGGAAACATTGATGGCTATGGGAGTTGTCGCGGAAGAATTCAAATCTTTCCCATCCGGGCATACAGCGAGTGCTTCCTGCATTTTGTTCATTGCAGCATTGCCGGCCATCTGTCCTCAGCTAAAAGGAAAAGAAAATCTGCTTTTCTGGATTGCAATTGGTTTTACGCTGTTAGTAGGCTTCTCAAGAATTTTCATGGGAGCTCATTTCTTAACAGATATTACGGTGGGATTGACGATTGGTGTATTGATCAATGCATTCGCCTATAAAATGTTTATTCAAAGATGATCAAGAAAGGGGTTCAATCCCCTTTTTCTTTTGCCGAGAAGAATATGTTAAAATAAAGTAGTAATTTTTTGTAACGTTTTGGCTTTTTTTGACACTAACTAATGGAAGGAGGGATATTTTGAGCCTTCAGCATGAATTCACGACAATCTATGAACAATACTCCAAAGAAGTATATTATTACTTATTGGTCTTATGCGAAGATGAACAGTTAAGCGAAGAGCTGCTTCAGGAGACCTTTTATCAGGCAATACAAAATATCCATTCTTTTAAAGGAAAGAGTTCACCTTATACTTGGCTGTGCGCCATTGCCAAAAATTGTTACTGCAAATATATCCGCAAAAATAAAACTTATTGTTATACGGATAAGATTGAGTATTTCAGTGATGAACGCAAACAGGAGGAAATGCAGAACAAGAAACTGTATCAAGCGATAGAAAAGCTGAAAAGTCCTTATCGGGAAATTGTACAGCTGCATGTATTTGATGAAATTCCTTTATGTGAAATTGCCCGCCGGATGCATAAATCAGAAAGTTTTGCACGTGTCGCTTATCACAGAGCGAAAAATATGTTAAAAAAGGAGCTGAAAACAGATGAAATGTGAGATTGTAGAAGCATTGATGCCGAGTTATCTTGATAAAAGCTGTTCCGAAGAAATCAGAAGGATGATGGATGAACATATTGAAAATTGTCCGAACTGTGCTGCACTGCTGAAAGAATTTGAATTGGCCGAAAAGGCTGAGGCAGAGAAAAAGGTGCCGGAAGCTGTGAATGCATTCAAAAAGGTAAAAAGAAAGCATGGGATGCAGCTAGTCAGCGTTGTTATCATTTCAGTGCTGGTATTTTTGCTTTTCGGTACACGCTTGAACAGTGAAATTATGAAAGTGCGATTTGAATTTTATTTGAATCGTCATTTTCCGGACAGTGAATTGGTTTTAAGTGATTTTGAATATCAGGATCCTCAATCCAATGGATTTGGTTTGAATAATGGCTATTATATTGCTCAAGTTTCTAGTTTAAAGGAAGAAGAAATCGATATGCATTTTTCTGTGATGACAGAAGGCTTTTTCTTCCGTATCAAAGATAATTATGAGGCTGCTGTCGGCAGCAAGAAAGAAACAGCGGAACGTTTGAGACAAAATTATAATGAGGATCTGGATCAAGTTTTAAGAGAACAATTATTGGGAATTTATATTGAAAGCAGTGTGGATATCGGATGCAGTGAACAATATTTTGAAGAACAGATGGCAGACCAATTGACCCTACATATGGCTTATCAAAGAAATATTGATGAGGTGCTTCCGCTTCGAGCACAGATAGTTTTGGCCTGTGATGCGGATGAGACAGAAAGTGTATTGGCCCAGCTGAATCAAGTGCTGGATCAGGAAGATTTTGATCTGAATCAGATTCAGATCCGTCTGATCACTGAAACAGGAGAGATTGAAAAAACATTATAGATATTTTCTTTGTACATAAAAAGTGCTTTTAAATCATAAATCATGTATAATGGCTGTGGAAAGAAGGTTGTTTTATGAATCAAAAAACATGGAATACTATTCTGATCGTGACAACAGTTGCTTATTGTATTTATGTTGCTTTGGTGTATCCATTTTTACCGAATGATCTGCCGATGCAGTTTTCACTCAGCGGGGAAGTAAACTGGACATTGCCGAAAATGGTCGGCATTCTGATGTTTCTGGCTGTACCGCTGATTTTAAATATCATGACATTGAAGAAGAAAGAAAAAGAAATGTCATCTATTGTGACTTCATTTCTGATCATGGCTATTTTGATTGGCTTTTTAACATATACTGCTTTTATCATGTAGGAGGAACTATGACTTTTCTATCTGAAACAAATTTGTTGGAATGGCTGAATAGCTTCGGCAATAACAGCTGGCTGAAAGTAGGATTGGTGGACGGCATTATCACCATTGCCTTGATCCTGCTGGTCAGTCTTCTGGTCAACCGGCTATTAACTCGGCTTATCTGCAAATATGTCAAACAAAATGAGAAATTTGTCCTGCGCATCAAAACGATTGTTGTGACAAGTTTCGCTGTCTATGGCTGCTTATCTATTTTTCCGCCGTTTTCAAGCATGATGAATGCTTTGCTGGCAAGCGGAGGTGTCGTAGCCTTGATTGTTGGGATGGGTTCTCAGGAAACCGTTGGAAATCTTGTCAATGGGGCAATGATCACCATGTTCAAACCATTTAAGATCGGCGATCTGATCAAGGTCAATAACGGAGAGATTGTTGGTACTGTTACGGATATTTCACTGCGTCATACAGAAATTTTAACTTCTGAAAATACCAAAGTGATTGTACCCAATACAACAATCAATAAAGCTATTTTGGAAAATGTCAGTGATGCCGGAGATATGAAAGCTAATTTCTTGGAATTGGACATCAGCTATGAAAGCAATTTGGATTTGGCTATGAAGATCATTGAGGAAGAAATTCTCAAGCATCCTTTGTATTTGGATGCCCGCAGTGAAGAGGAAAAGAAAAATACACCAGCAGTGGTGACCTATCTGAGTGATTTTTTGGATAGTTCCATTCATTTGAAAACAAAAGTGTATTCCCGCAATAATGCCGAAGGAATTGCTTTGTTGTCAGATCTAAGAATTGCCATCAAGAAACGCTTTGATGAAGAGGGAATTGAAATTCCATATCCGCATCGCACAATTGTAAACAAATAAAGCACCCTTGCGGTGCTTTTGATTATCTGAATGTAATGCTTGTATCGTCAATGGATTCAATAATGGCTAAAGATTCTAATTGAATGCCTTTTTCACGGATGAGCTGTCCGCCTTTTTGGAATCCTTTTTCAATGGCAATGCCGACACCTTCTACGGAAGCGTTTGCCTGCTTGCATAATTCCAATAATCCCATGACAGCTTCTCCATTGGCTAAGAAATCATCAATGATCAGGATGTGATCATCCTGATTCAAAAATTCTTTGGATACTACAATATGATTCATGACTTGATGTGTATAGGAATATACATCGGCCGTGTAGACATCATCTGCAATATTGCTTGATTTTGTTTTTTTGGCAAATACTACAGGAACATTGCCGAAGAATGTAGCTGCAATGATTGCTAAACCGATACCGCTGGCTTCAATGGTCAAGATCTTGTTGATGTTTTTATCAGCAAATCTTCTTTTGAATTCTTCTCCCATCTTTACAAATAAATCTGTATCTAATTGATGGTTTAAAAAGGAATCTACTTTGATGACATTTCCTGGTTTTAATTTACCATCTTTTAATATACATTGTTTTAAGTACTCCATCATCCATGTCCTCCAATTTCATTAAAAAAGAATAGCATAAATTACAAAAAAAAGAAATATCGAAAGCCATTATTCAGCGAAATTATTGTAAATGCCTTTGCGAGTTTCCAATATAATGGTAGAATGAATATGAGAAAAAGGAGAAAATCAATATGGACTATAAGACACATGCAACCAACATTCGAAAGAATATCGTAAAAATGGTCGCAGAAGCAAAGAGCGGACATCCGGGAGGAAGCTTATCAGCGGCAGATATATTGACAGTATTATATTTTCATGAAATGGATATCAATGAAGAAAATGCCTCAAGCATTGATCGAGATCGTTTCGTATTAAGCAAAGGACATGCCTCTCCTTTGTTATATGCCGTATTGGCGGAAAAAGGGATCCTGAAGGAAGAAGAACTGTCTACCTTCAGAAAGATCAATTCCAAACTTCAGGGACACCCGAACATGAACTATGTCAAAGGAGTGGATATGTCCACAGGAAGCTTGGGACAAGGAATCAGCTGTGCTGTTGGGATGGCTTTAGCCAATAAGATCCAGCACAATGATCACCGCATCTATGCCTTATTAGGGGATGGGGAATGTGAAGAAGGACAGGTATGGGAAGCAGCGATGGCAGCTGCTCACTATCAATTGGATAATCTATGTGCGATCGTAGATTTCAATGGACTGCAGATCGATGGAGATATCACCAAGGTCATGAATCCGACACCGCTGGATAAGAAGTTTGAGGCCTTTGGATGGCATGTGATCGTGATCGATGGACATGAATATGGACAGATCGAGGAAGCCTTTGCGAAAGCAAGAGAGGTCAAAGGAAAACCAACGATGATCATCGCTAAGACGATCAAGGGCAAAGGAGTATCCTTTATGGAAAACAATGCAGCATGGCATGGAAGTGCACCGAATGCCGAGCAGTTGGCAGAAGCATTAGAAGAACTGGGAGGAAGCAGATAATGGGAATCGCAACAAGAGAAGCCTATGGGAAAGCACTGGCAGAATTGATCAAGGAAAATGAGAGAGTGGTCGTATTGGATGCGGACCTGACGAAGTCAACGAAGACAAGCGAAGCGAAGAAAGCATGTCCGGAAAGACATTTCAATATGGGAATAGCCGAAGGGAACATGATGTCAGTGGCAGCAGGGCTGGCAGCAAGCGGACAGATTGTCTATGCCTCCAGCTTTGCGATGTTTGCGGCAGGAAGAGCGTATGAACAGATCCGCAACAGCATTGGGTATCCGCATCTGAATGTGAAGATCTGTGCAACTCATGCAGGGATCACAGTAGGAGAAGATGGAGCGAGCCACCAAGCAATCGAAGACCTCGCATTGATGAGGGTGATCCCAGGGATGAAGGTATTCCAGCCATGTGATGCGAAGGAAACAAGAGAGATGATCAAGGCGATAGCAGAGGTCGAAGGACCATGCTATGTACGCTTGGGACGCAGCGGAGTGGACGACGTGAATGATGAGAACTATCAATTTGAGCTGGGCAAAGGAGTTGTCTTACATGAAGGGAAAGATGTGGCAATCATCGCCACTGGGATGATGGTGCAGGAAGCACTGAAGGCAAAAGAAGAATTGAAGGAAGCAGGGATCGAACCGACAATTGTCAACATCCACACGATCAAACCGATCGATGAAGAACTGATTGAGAAATTAGCGAAGACACACAAGGTGCTGATCACATGTGAAGAACACAGTGTGATCGGAGGACTAGGAGGAGCAGTTGCGGAAGTCACAGCAAGAAGATGTCCGGCAAGAATCGAAATGATCGGGGTACAGGACACATTTGGCGAGAGCGGGACACCTCAAGCATTGCTTGAGAAATATGGATTGAATGCCAAAGCTATTGCTAAAAAAGTCAAAGAAGTGCTGCAATAATAAAACAAGCATGCATTTATATTTTTATAGATGCATGTTTTTTGCTGTGCTATAATATCCAAAAGGAGTGAGTTTTTATGAAAATAAGAAGAGCTGAAATGAAGGATATGCCGATGATTGATGATTTATTATGTCAAGTTCTGAATGTACATCACAGTCAAAGACCGGATTTGTTTAAAGCCAATGCAAAGAAATATACAGATGAACAATTATCTCAATTGATCTCTGATGATAAAACTCCCATATTTGTAGCTGTAGATGAAAATGAATGTGTGCTGGGGTATGCCTTCTGTGTATTTGTGCAGCACATTGATAATAATATTCTCACAGATATTAAGACATTATATATTGATGATCTATGCGTAGATGGAAAAAAACGTCATATGCATATCGGTCAAAAGCTTTATGAATATGTCATCAATTTTGCCAAACAAGAAAAATGTTATAATGTGACATTGAATGTATGGGCAGAAAACAAAGGTGCAATGCATTTTTATGAAAAAATGGGATTGAAGCCGCAGAAAGTCGGCATGGAAGTTATATTGGAGGATCATGAGTAGAGTTATCGTATTATGCGGCAAAATTGCCAGCGGTAAAACCTCAATGGCAAAGAAAATCATGGAACAGGAAAAAGCAGTCATCTTATCTATTGATGATGTGATGTTAAAGCTGTATGACGGATGCTTAAAGGAGGCACATAATCAAACAGCCAGTCGGATTGTCGATTATTTTCTTACCCTGATTCCTGATTTGCTTCGGCAGGATATCAGCTGTATTTTGGATTATGGATTTTGGACAAAGGAAGAAAGAAAACAGCTGATAAGAAAATTAAAGGAAAAAGAGCTTGCCTATGAGCTCATTTATCTTCAAGTTGATGATGAAGTGAGAAAGCAGCGTTTATTTGAGCGAAATCAGCTGAATGCTCAAAAAGAAGGAAGACAATATATCATTGAAGGAGAATTATTAGAACGATTGGATCAGCGCTTTGAAGAACCGACAGCAGAAGAAGAATTTCAAGTGATTGATGTCAGATAAAAGCCGTATTTATTGAAAAAATACGGCATTTTTTAATTGTTTTTATATCTGTATAGGATATTGCTGATGATTTCTTCATCAATAAATGGCTTTAGATTCATCAATCCTTCAATCAAATCATCCAAATCTTGAATTTCTGTTCTTTCGATTAATTCTTTTAAAGTATTTTTATTTGTAAAAGGAGCAATTGAAATCAAAACAGTCAGATTCTCCGGCATTACAAAATGAGCTAAATATTCAATGCTTTGTTCATTTAAATAAGGACATAAAGAACATAACATGCCGACATCGATAAAGGCATTGCTGATATCAACATGGTTGACAAGATGATTGACTGTGTCTGCACTGAGAAATGGAGCCAAGGATAAAATTTCATCAAAATCATGAGCTATGTGATCTAAGATCAATTCTTCTGTCAGTTCACTCTCTAAAAATGGGGCTAATGCAGCTACATCACTGAGCTGATAGCCGCTTTTATCGGCGGAACGGATCAATTCCTTTAACAGCTGAGGTTCAAGCAGCGGTGCAATATGTGTCAGATTTTTTATTTGAATATTTTTGACTGGCTCACCCTGTATAATTTTTTCAGCAAGCATCACATCCTCTCCCAATAGTTCATTGAGACTTAAATGCAGAAGACTGCATAACTCACTCAATCGAGAAATATCCGGCAAAGAATTTCCTCTTTCCCAATTTGAAACAGCTTGATAACTGACATTCATTTGATCTGCTAATTCATTTTGTGTCATATTCAGCCGAATTCGAGCATTTCTGATTTTTTTGGCAATTGTATCTGTCTGAAACATTTTATACCTCCTTGCTTTGTTTAAGAATATTATAGATTTCGATTGGTCAAAAAACAATCAAGGAATACTTGAGTTCTTTGTTCATTGACTGAATAACTCAAGTGATGCATACAATGAAATCAGGTGAATCATGAAAAAATATATAGGAATTTTTTTGACTGTCAGTCTTTTGTTTGTCATTTCTTCTTTGTCTGTACAAGCTTTTCAGCATTGGCTGTTTCGGCCTTTGGATGGGATATCCATTGTCATTGATGCCGGACATGGCGGAAAAGATCAAGGAGCAAGTGTCAATGGTGTTTATGAAGCGCCATTAAATTTGGCAATAGCAAAAGAAGTAGAAAAAATATTAACAGAGCATGGGGCTATTGTGAGAATGACACGCAGCGAGGATCAGGATTTAGCCATGCCCAATTCAATCAAAAGAAAAAAAGAAGATATGAAAAAAAGAGTACAGATCATCAATGATGAAAAAAATGACTTATTCATCTCTCTGCATTTAAATACGTATCCCAGCGAAACTGTCAGCGGAGCTCAGGTATTTCATGGAGAAAATGAATTATCCATGCAATTGGCACAGTACTTACAGGATCAGCTGATTCAGCTTCTTGGCAACAATAAATCAATCAAACAAGCAGAATATTATTTACTAAATGAAGCCCGAATTCCGGGAGTCTTGATCGAATGCGGCTTTTTAAGTAATCCGCAGGAATTAAGTCTGCTTCAAAAAGCCGATTATCAAAAAAAGATTGCTTCAGCGATTTTTGCCGGTATCCGTGATTTCCTTGAAGCAAATGCCTATGAATAAAATTCGTTTTCTTTAACTTTAATAAAAGCCTATGATATAATGAGTCCGAGGTGAATAAAAATGAATCAAGTAATCTATGAAAAATATGCTCGTTTAGCTGTACAAGTCGGCATCAACTTACAAAAAGGACAAGATGTCATTGTTTTTGCATCCACAGCTTTAGCTGATTTTGCTTATCAAGTGGTAAAAGAATGCTATGCCTGCGGAGCCAGAAAAGTCAGTGTGGACTGGAGCCATGACGGTATTACCAAGCTGCACTATCTCAACCAAAGTGAAGAAGATTTATCGCATGTGGAAACATGGGTAGAAGAAAAGATGAAAGCTCGTGCAGAAAATCTGCCATGTCTGATTTATTTGGAAGACAGTGATCCAGATGCTTTTGCCGGAGTTGATTCTAAGAAAATGAGCAATGTTCAGGTCGCTCGTTATAAGATATTGAAGAAATATCGTGATATGGAAGATAATAAAAATCAATGGCTGATCATTGCCCTGCCTTCTGTCAGCTGGGCTAAAAAAGTATTCCCAGAGCTGAATGAGGAAGAAGCAGTGACAAAATTATGGGAAGCAATTATCAAAACAACTCGTTTGGATTTTGATGATCCTGTTCAGGAATGGAAACGTCATATTGCTTATCTGCAGGAAAAAAGCGAGAAACTGAATGCCATGAATTTGGATTATTTAACATATAAATCAAGCAATGGAACTGATTTGAAACTGCATCTGCAGCCAAATCATGTATGGATCAGTGCTCGTGAAACCAATATGCTGGGACGCGATTTTACAGCGAATATGCCGACAGAAGAAGTATTTACAATGCCAAAAAGAGATGGCGTAGACGGAGTTGTTGTATCTACGAAACCATTAAGCCTAAAAGGACAATTGGTTGAAAACTTCAAAGTTACTTTTGAAAGAGGAAAGGCTGTCAAAGTAGAAGCAGAAAAAGGCCAGCAAGTATTAGAAGATATGTTAAATATGGATGAAGCCAGCCGTCATTTGGGAGAAGTAGCTTTGGTTCCATATGACTCACCGGTAAATCAGACGGGATTGATGTTCTTCAATACCTTATTTGATGAAAATGCCTGCTGTCACTTGGCCTTCGGTGCGGCATTTAAAAACAACATTCAAGGCTATGAAAATATGAGCGATGAAGACTTTGAAAAGGTTGGCTTTAATGATTCTGTCAACCATGTTGACTTTATGATTGGTTCTGAGGATCTGGAAATTATCGGAACAGATTTCAGCGGCAATCAGACCCCAATCTTTAAAAATGGTGTTTGGGCAATATAATTATGATCAAATGCTTTGTAAGTGATTTGGACGGCACCTTGCTTGATAAAGGAAAGCTTTCTGATTTCAATCGACAAGCAGTGCTTCAGATCCTCAATGAAGGAAAAGAATTTATGATTGCCACCGGCAGAGATATGATTCAAGTTCAGCCGATCTTTCAGCAATTCGGTTTTTTCTGTGATGCCATCTTATTGAATGGAGCGTTATTTCACAGCAAGGATCAGACCTTGACGGTGCTTGAAAGCTTGAATGAACAGGAAATGAAGAAAGCTTCAGATATTATTTTATCCTGCGGTTTAGGCATGATCGTTTACACCAAAGATCGCATGATGGCATATCGTTCAAAAGAAATTGTAGTGGAAGATTTCTATCAAGCAATGCAGGCCTATGATAAAAATATGTTCTCAAAAGATTTCTATTTGAGTATTGAGGATGTCAATGATTTTGATGAAATGATGGCAGCTCAGCCGCTGAACATTGAAGTAATGACAACCAATGACCAAGCATTGGAAAAAGTCATCCGTCAGCTTTCGCAAATAGAAGGACTTTATATTACTTCATCTATTCCTAAGGAAATTGAAATTGTCAGCAGCAAAGTAAGTAAAGGAGCTGCTTTAAAGAAAATTGCTCAGATGAAAGAGCTTGATCCAAATGAAATATTGGTCATGGGAGACAGCGGAAATGATCTTTCGATGTTTGAGAATTTCCCTTATTCCGTTGCCATGAAGGAAAGCGTAGAGGCTATCAAAGAAAAGGCCTACGAAATAGGTGAATCTTGTGAAGATAATGGAGCAGGAAAGGCGATATTGAAATGGCTGAACAAGTAAAAGAGGCAATCTTTTTTGATGTTGATGGGACATTGTTTGATGAGACAACACATCAAGTCAGTGATTTGACAATTGCGGCATTGAAACAGCTGCAGAACAAAGGATATCGCATCGCTTTGGCTACCGGAAGAGGATTAAGTCTTGTGCAGGGCGGACGTCTGAATGAAATTCAATGGGATGGATATGTCTTAAATAACGGACAGATTATTTTGGATCAAAACCAACATTGTTTATATGAAGAATATTTATCTGAGAAAGCAGTAGCTCAGATTGCGGAAATTGCAAGAAAAGAAGGATTGGTGACTTCCTGGGAAACCAAGGATGATTGGTTTTTATTGGATGAACCCAATGAGTATGTCAAAGAAGTTCATGATTTTTTAAATGAAGGGATGCTGGAAATCAAGTCATTGGAAGGCAAAAAGTTTTTGATGGCGATGGTGTATGCTCCTAAAGAAAGCGGATTTGAGGCGTTTAAAAAAATTGAAGATATTGCGGTATTTCCCGGGGTTGTCAGCTATGCGGATCTATGTGCCAAAACAAGCAAATATCAAGGAATCTTAAAAATGATGGAATATTTTCAATGCAGAGAATACATTGCGTTTGGTGATGGCAACAATGATCTGGAAATGATTGAACATGCTAAGATCGGCATCTGCATGGGCAATGGAACAGAGGAACTGAAAAAGGCCGCTTCCTATGTGACCAAAAGCAATCAGGAAGAAGGCATTTATGATGCCTGCAGACACTTCAAGCTGATTGATTAAAATTTATTTTCAAAATTTAAAAATAGGATGATGCTATGAGTGAGAAAAAGATAGGACTTTGTTTGGCAAAGCCCAAAGACACAGAACAAATCAATAGCTTTATTGAACAAGCCAAGCTTCATTTAAAAGAACAGGGCATTGATCAATGGCAGTCAGGCTATCCGAATATTTCATCGATTCAGGAAGATATTGAAAAGCAGCGAGGATATCTGATCTGTGAAAATGAAACAGTGATTGGTTATCTTTGCTTGGATTTTGAAGGAGATAAGGCCTATCTGGATATTCGCGGGCAATGGCTGAGCAATGAACCTTACGCCGTGATTCATCGCATGACAATCGGACAGATTGCCAGAGGAAAAGGTTTAGGCAAAGAAGTATTTGCGTCAGCTTGGCAGATCTGCACGCAGCGCAATGTTCACTCTCTTCGTGTGGATACCCATGAAATGAATAAGAAAATGCAGCATGTTCTTCTCACAAGCGGTTTTATTTACTGCGGCAAGATTGATCAAGCTGATGGAGAAAGATTGGCTTTTGAAAAAATAATGTAAATGACATACAAAAAGCACTCGTGATGAGTGCTTTTATAATTAAAAAATGACTTTGTTGTGGACGACTCGTCCAATGATGCGAATAGGAATTTCTTCTACCTCCTGAGCAGTAAAATAACGATTTTCTACAGTAGGATTGCTGGCTTCCAGTATCAGCATATTTTCTTTTTTGATAACTCTTTTAACAGTTGCTTCATTGCCGTTGATCAATACGATTGCAATTTGTCCGCTTTCCACATCACTGCAGGATTTGACATAAAGCAAATCTCCCTCATAAATACGGGCACCGATCATAGAATCTCCCTGAACTCGCAGATAAAAATCTCCTTGACGGCTTTCCTGCTGACTGACTTCTTCATAACCAAGTATATTCTCTTCCGCAAACATGTCATATCCCGCTTTGACTACGCCTAAGATTGGCTTCATGACACTGTCATTATCTTTGCCGTTGAGATGATCCGGCGTTGTCTGCAGTATTTCAGCTAAACGATTTAATTTTTCAGGAGTAATGCGCTGAGTAGTGCCTGCCAGCCAACGGCAGACAGTCGGGCGGGATACCCCGACATATTCAACGATATCATCGATTTTTAAGTTTAATTGTTGTTTTCTTTGCTTGATTATTTGACATTGAAGCATATTATCACCTGAATTCATTCTAAAATAAAACATCATAATTGTCAATAGATGAATTTACTTACAAAAATATCCATCATAAAGTTATCATTTTAACTTGAAAAATGATAACTTTAGGTCTATTATTAAAGCAGAGGTGAGAGTATGAAAGAACGAGTGATTCTTCATTGCGACATCAATCACTGTTATGCACAGATTGAGGAAATGAAAGTGCCTTCGCTGCGAGGAGTGGCTATGGCTGTCGGCGGTCAAGAGGAAAATCGTCATGGTATTATTTTGGCTAAAAACGATATTGCCAAAAAATATAATATCATAACAGGAGAATCACTGCGTGAGGCCTATAAGAAATGCCCGCATTTGTTAGTGATTCATCCGCATTATGAGGAATACGTGTACTATACAGAAAAAATCAAAGATATTTATCGTGAATACAGTGATCATGTGGAAAGCTTTGGCTTGGATGAAGCATGGATTGATTGTACGGACAGTGCGTTATTATTCGGCAGCGGAGAGAAAATTGCAGATGAAATTCAAACCCGCGTTTTAAATGAATTCGGCATAACAATCTCTGTCGGTGTCAGCTTCAATAAGATTTTTGCAAAGTTGGGCTCAGATATGGTGAAACCGGCGGGTCTTGTGGTAATCACCAAAGAAAATTATCGTTCTAAAATCGGCTCTTTGCCCGTAGAAGATTTATTTTATGTCGGCAGTGCCACCAAAAGCAAATTGCATGAGCTGAATATTCATACAATCGGTGAATTGGCAGATTGTGATATTCAGATTCTAAAAAAACAATTAGGAAAAATGGGAGAAACGATTTATTGGTTTGCGAATGGCAAAGATGTCAGTGAAGTAGCCCTCAGCGGAACGAAAGTGAAAGCAAAATCGGTCAGTCACGGTATTACGGCCTCCAAAGATATCAAAAATTTACAGGAAGCAAAGCTGATTTTCAGTGTTCTGTGCGAAGCGGTGGCTTCTTCGCTGCGTGAAATGGGGATGAGAGGAGGCTGTCTCAGTATTGGGTATCGTACATGTGATCTCAAATGGTATACACGTCAATGCCGATTAAAGGAAAGTACCGATCTCAGTGCAGAAATGATTGCGGAAGCAATGCAATTGCTTCAGAAAAACTATGATTTTCATCATCCTCTGCGAAGCTTATCTGTCTCCATGTCTAAGCTAGAAAGCAATCTATCCTTTCGGCAGATGAGCTTATTTGATGAAGAAAAAAAAGCAAAGACCAGAAAACTGGAAAAAACGATGGATGAAATACGATCTCACTATGGCTTTTATAAAATCCAAAGATGTTCCATGCTTTTGGATAAGCAATTGACATCCTTTGATCCCAAAGGTGAACATGTGATTTATCCGGGATGTATGATTTGATCATGCTGTATAAACGCTATGTTGATGTGGAAACATTGATTTCCAAAGAAGGCCGATTAAAGCCTTTGTCAATTGTTTGGGACAATGGTGTCAAATATCCGATTGACCGTATCTTGGAAGTGCGCAAAGCAGCTTCACAGGTAGGCGGATGCGGTATTTTATTTCGCTGCCGTATCCAAGGTCAGGAAAAAAACTTGTTTTATGAATTAAATCGCTGGTTTATTGAAAGCAGCAAGCCATAGTGGACAAGTATTGAAATGTCAGTATAATGATTATGGGTGAAAAAGTATGGAAAATCAATTTAGTGAGAAAGTATGGCAGGGAATTCAGGATCATTTGTTTTCAATCCACATTGAAGATATGAAATTGTTAAAGGCTGAACTGGGACATGTACAGATTCAGCTGGAAGTTAAATCAAACAATGTTAATTTATATGGTTACGGGCATGGCGGAACACTATTTGCTTTATGTGACAGTGCTTCCGGGATGGCATTATATACATATGGAGTCAAAAATGTCACTCAGCAAGCCAATATTCATTACATCAAGAAAGCAGAATGCGGATGGATTACCGTAGATTGCCAAGTAGTGCATAAAGGGAGAAAAACAGCGGTTACAGAAGCCAAGGTATACAATGAACAAAATACTTTGCTGTGCATGGCAAGTTTTACAATGTATATCTTAGAAGAAGTGGAATAGAAGGATGTAAGAATATATCCTTTTTTAACAACTACTTTTATCATTGAGTGTAAGCCATTTCAATGATATAATGATTTCAAAGAATGAGGAGGATCTTTTATGACTCGTAAGAAAAAAATTGTTGCCTTTTTGATGGCAGCTATGATGCTGATGAGTACGGCTCCTATGAAAACACAGGCAGCAGCTGGCTGGTCATACGAAAACGGGAACTGGTATTATTACAACACAGACGGCAGTCTGGCTACAGGCTGGCTTCTTTTGGATGATTGTTGGTATTATTTAGAATCTGACGGCAGAATGAGGGCATCTGCTTGGGTAGCTTCGACAGAAACTGATTGGTACTGGCTGGGCGGCAGCGGTATCATGCAGTCCAATTATTGGGTAGAAGAAAACGGCAATCGATACTACTTAAAAGAAAATGGTTTGATGGCTCATGGAGAAGATGTTGTCATCAACGGAATGAAATATACTTTTGCGGACAGCGGTGTTTTGATCGGTGAAGAAGTATTTACCGGAAATGATGGCTGGGTAGAAGAAAATGGCCAATATTACTATTATAAAAATGGTGAAAAACAAAAAGGCTGGCAGGTAATCAACGGCAAGACTTATTATTTGGGCGGCAGTGATTATCGTATGTTCTACGGCATCAATGTCATTGATGGTGTAACTTATGAATTTACCAACAATGGTCAGCTGATCGGCAGAGTAGAAAATAATTATGAAGATGAATATGATCCAGATGATTATGCTTCTGAAAAAGAATTATTGGCAGAAGCAATCAATGATGAACGTGCTGATGAAAACTTAGATGATCTGGGCTGGGTAGAAGAAGACGGCTTGGACATGGCTGCGTTCATTCGTGCGAATGAACTGCACGATGAATACAGTGATGAAAGACCAGACGGTACAAGTGTGGAAGACTTGCTGGATGATTTGGATGTCGAATATGAGTATGTTGAAGAATATTATTTCAGAGCAAGTTCTATAGCTCGTGCAATGGTGGAAATTACAAGTGATCGTGCTTTATATCGTGCTATTACAGATGAAAATTTTGATACATTAGCAATCGGTGTTGCGGATGACGGCAATACATATATCTGGGAAATTTTATTGGTAGAAGGCGGCGAAATGGCGGATTCTTCTAATAATGGAGCTGATGCAGATCAGCAGGATATCGTTGATTATATCAATGATTACCGCTGGGATGCAGATCGTGATGAATTAGAATTTGATTCTTATTTAAGTGATGCGGCAGAAGAATGGGCTTATCAGATTGCTACAGGTTCTGATGATTATGAAGATTTAGATGATCTGCTGTGGGACTTTGATGTTGACTATGATTCTTATGCGAATGTTGTCACTGCTTCACGCGTAGAAGATTTCTATGATATGGTAGATGAATGGTATGATTCTACTTCTTCACGCAATATCTTAAATAACAGAAATGCTTATTCTATCGGTGTAGGTATTTATGAACACCGTTCAAGAACTTATGTTACAGTTATTGTGACAGATGGTGAAGGTTCTTCCTCTAATACATCTGCAAGCATTTCTCGTATGAAAAATGATTTATTGGAATTGATCAATGATTATCGCTGGGATGAAGATTTAGATGAATTGGATCTGGCCAGCGGTGAATGGGCAGATGCTGCCGATGATCGTGCAGATGAATTGGCTTACTATGAAGGCGATGAAGATGAATTAGAACCATTGGATGACTTCATGGAATATTATGATGTCAATTACAGATCATCCAGTACTTATGAATTATATGCCTATATGTGTGATGATGCCGATGAAGCATTTGATGAAATCTATTATAACGACAGATATGATGATTTATTGAACAGCAGATGCAGAAATGTTGCCATCGGTATTGTAGAAGACGGCGGAGAATACTACTGGAGCGTATTGCTGTACAGATAAGATAGTTACGAGATGATAAATAAAACGGAAGGCTCACCTTCCGTTTTTGTTTTATAGATCAAGAGTAAATGCATAATGCGTGCAGTTCATGCCTTCTCGCAGATAAAAGCGATGAGCCTCTTTTCTTTTTTGATTGCTGGCTAATTCAATGCGGACACAATTTTTCTCTTTGGCTGTTTCAATTCCCTTATCCAGCAATTGCTTTCCAATCTTTTGTCCTCGATATGCCGGATCTACAATCAGCTCTTTGATTTCCGCAATCCAGGCATTGTGATGCAGCTGCAGGGTAATGGTCATGTCCATAAAACCTTTGATAGTTTCCTCTTCATATACATACATGAAGACAGTATCATCTTCAAGCAGCTTCTCAAAATTTCTTTGAAATGATTCAAATTCAAACGGTGTATTTTCTAATTCACAGATCAGTCTGTGAATGGTTGGCACATCTTTTGCTTGAGCGAAGCGAATCATTGCAGTAAGTTTTTCAAAGCATCCAGATCCTGTTTTTCAGATTCATTGAACTGGATGACAATGGCATCGTTTTCATCATAACGCGGAATAATGTGGAAATGCAGATGCATAACACTTTGTCCGGCTGCTTCATTGCAGTTTGTTAAAATATTGACTCCTTTTGCCTGACATCTTTCAGTGATGCGTTTCGCTAACATCTGTGTAACTTGAATCAGATGAGCAAGTGTCTCAGGATCACAGTCCAATACATTATCATAATGCTTTTTTGGCACAACCAAGGTGTGCCCTTTTGTTACTTGACTTAAATCTAAGAAAGCCATCACTTGATCATCTTCATAGATGCAGGAAGATGGGATTTCCTTTTGAATAATTTTACAGAATATGCACATAATTCAACACTCCTTTCTTTCATAATAGTGCATTTTTGCAAAACAAACAAGAAAATATGTGCAAAATATTGTATAGTAGAGAAGGAGAGGATGATTTTATGAATCAAAAGATTGTATTGGCCGGATTATGGCTTGAGGGAGATAAAGAATTTGAAGAAAAATTTGAGGAAACGAAGGGATTGGCGGAAGCCTGTGATTTTGAAATCGTCCAGACACTGATTCAGAAAAGACGAAGTGCTCATCCGGCAACTTTTTTCGGTGAGGGAAAGGTGACGGAATTAAAAGAAATGATTGAAAATGAAAAAGCAGATCTCTGCATGATTTCTTCCAGCATTTCACCCTCACAAATGAAAACATTAAAAGAAATATTAAATGTCAATGTCATTGACCGCAATGACTGCATCTTAGAAATATTTGCCAGAAGAGCCAAAACCAAAGAAGCTCAGCTTCAAGTAGAATTGGCTACCTTAAAGCATCGCTTACCCTATGTCATGCATACTGTGCAGGAATTCTCACGAATGGGCGGCGGAAGCGGAATGAAAAACAAAGGAGAAGGGGAAAAACAGCTGGAATTGGATCGCCGTAAAATTGAAACACAAATTAATAATACTTCCCGTGCTTTAAAAGAAGTCAAGAAAAATAGAGCTACGACTCGCCGCAAAAGAAATCGCTCAGATTTAAAATTGGTTTCTTTGGTCGGTTATACAAATGCCGGAAAAAGTACGATTATGAATACTTTGCTTGAAATGTGTGAGGCTCAGAAAGACAAACAGGTATTTGTGAAAGATATGCTGTTTGCGACATTGGATACAACGATACGGAAACTCAGCTATCAAGGCGTAGAATTTTTGTTGTCAGATACAGTAGGTTTTGTTTCTGATCTTCCGCATGAATTGATTGATGCGTTTCATTCCACATTAGAAGAAGTTTGTGAAGCAGATCTGATTCTGCAGGTTGTCGATGAAGCCAGTGAGAAGCAGCGCATTCATATGGAAGTGACAGAAAATACACTGAAGAAATTGGAAGCAGACGATAAGGAAATGATTATTGTTCATAACAAATGTGATTTATGTGAATTCAAAAAGAATACGAAGCAGCATGTTTATGTTTCTGCCTCAACAAAACAAGGGTGTGATGAATTGTTAGCAATGATCTTGCAGGCAATACGTAAAGAAAATGTAATTATGAATTGTTTGATTCCCTATGAAAAAGGTCATATGATGTCTTGGCTGGAAAAACAGACACGTTTGCTGTCTGTCATTCAAAAAGAAGATGGCTATCATATTGAAACGGAACTTCATCAAAGCAAAGCAGCGCAATTAAAAGAGTATGAAATCAATGAATAGGAGTTCGTATGGAATATAATATTGATATATTGGTGGCCGGATGCAATACAAGATGTGCTCATTGTTATGTGGATGGCGGACCAGAAAAGGCCATGACAATCGAAGATTTTAATTACTGTATGGAAAAGCTGAAACCAGTCTTTTCCTATTTCCAAGGACGATGCAATTTTACATTGGACAATGAAGTCTACAATCACAAGGATGCTCTTTCGATATTGCAGAAAGCTTTTGAATTTCCTGAATATTATCATCATGGTTCAACGACCGGCATTGCTCTTCTGCATCATCCAAAACGGGATGAAATCATTTCATTGATCAAAAAAACACAATTTCCTTGGGCCAGCATTGCACTTCATGCAGGAAGCAAAGTTCATAATGAATTAGTGAATCATCCTAAGGCAATAGAGGATATTTTAGCCATTACACCGATTTTAAAAGAAGCCGGAATTGAAATCTGGCTGTCATTGATGCTGACAAAATATTTGCTTGCTGATCTGAATGAAATGGATCAATTATTGAATCAGATTCCTTATGATCATCTATTGCCGGTGATTCCTTCCTATTATCCAACAGCTCGTTTGATCAAATATCAAGATGCAAGACTGAATAAAGAAGAATACGGCAAAATAATTTCATTTTTAAAGAACAGAAATGCGGATGTCAAAGAAATAGAAAAAGCATGTATGGAATACAATGAACTATCCCTTCTTGAGCATCCGGATGAATATGATATAGAGAAGATGCTGAAAGCAAAAAATGCTGCTTTCTTTCACATTGATCATCAGCTGGATTTTTATGTGGGGAATACAGGAATCAAACTAAGAAAATGCGGCAATATCAAAGAATGCTCCAGCCAGGAAATCATTGAATGGATCCAGAATGCAGATGATAATTGGTATGAAACTTCCATCCTTCATTATCAAGATCTGATAGAAGCAGTCAAAAAGAAAGAACTGAAACGTTCTAAAGAAAATTATGTATATAATGAAGAACTTAATGGTATCTTAGCGATGGCATTCAACGCCAAAAGAAGTAATTTGTGAGAAAAAAATAAAAATGGATAAGATGATTTATTATCTTGTGAAATAAATCACATAAAAAGTTAAGAATCAGTCTATTTTTGCGTTAATTCTGTTCGAAAGTGATACTGAAAGTGTTTTCATTTCACAAAAGAAGAAAAAACGAATCTTTAATTTTTCACAAGCATTGATTAAAAAGCCTTATTTCAAGGCTTTTTTAAATGCTATCAAGAGATGTAAACGGTTACTTTTCAAAAAATGTGAAAAAAATAACAAATAGTGCTTTACAACCCTTTTCACAAGTGTTATCTTATGCGTGTGAAAAGAGAGGAAATGAGTATGACAAACAAAGAGAACGAAGTAAAAGATGTAAAAGATGTAAAAGAAGTAAAAGAAGAAGTTAGTCCTGCTGTTGCGGAAGTAAATACTTTGGTTGAAAAAGCCTTAGTTGCTTTGGATGAGTTCATGAAGCTTGATCAAGAGCAGGTAGATTATATTGTTGCAAAAGCCAGCGTTGCTGCTTTGGATCAGCATGGTACATTAGCTATGGCGGCTATTGAAGAAACAGGACGCGGTGTATTTGAAGATAAAGCTACGAAAAACCTATTCGCTTGTGAACACGTTGTAAATAACATGCGTCATACAAAGACAGTTGGTATCATCAGTGAAAATGAGGTAGATGGGATTGTGGAAATTGCAGAGCCTGTAGGTGTTGTCTGCGGTATCGTTCCTACAACTAATCCTACTTCAACAGCGATTTTCAAAAGCTTGATTTGTTTGAAGACAAGAAATCCAATTGTATTCAGTTTCCACCCATCTGCAGTAAAATGTTCTATTCAGGCAGCTAAGGTTGTTTATGAAGCTGCGGTTGCTGCCGGGGCACCAAAAAATTGTATCCAATGGATTGAAAAGCCAACAATGGAAGGAACAAATGCTTTAATGAATCATGAAGGTGTTTCTACTATTTTGGCTACAGGCGGTAATGCCATGGTTCGTGCAGCATACTCATGCGGAAAACCTGCCTTAGGTGTAGGTGCCGGAAACGTACCGGCTTATGTAGAAAAAACATGTAATTTACGTCAGGCTGTGAATGACATCGTTTTATCAAAAGCCTTCGATAATGGTATGATCTGTGCTTCTGAACAGGCGGCTATCGTAGATAAAGAAATCTATGATGATTTCAGAAAAGAAATGGAATCATTCGGTGTATATTATGTAAATAAAAAAGAAAAAGAATTGCT
Source organism: uncultured Traorella sp. (assembly GCA_944324265.1). Classification (GTDB taxonomy): domain Bacteria; phylum Bacillota_I; class Bacilli_A; order Erysipelotrichales; family Erysipelotrichaceae; genus Traorella. Next base: position 2,105 of record CALUVS010000011.1, on the reverse strand, counting down.
TGAAAAATATATGTTTGGTGTAACTGCCGGAAGCAAAGAGGCAGAAAGTGCTAAATTAAATTCTGTCATGGTAGGGAAAGCAGCTACTTGGATTGCTCAGCAAGCAGGATTCACAGTTCCTGAAAATACTGTAATCTTGGCAGCTGAATGTAAATCAGTAGGTCCTCAGGAACCATTGACAAGAGAAAAATTATCTCCGGTATTGGCTATCTTAAAAGCAAACAATACAGAAGAAGGTTTAACTTTATCAGAACAGATGGTTGAATTCAATGGTTTGGGTCACTCTGCAGCGATTCACACAACCAATGAAGAATTGGCTAGAGAATTCGGCAAACGTGTCAAAGCAATTCGTGTTATCTGGAACTCTCCATCAACATTCGGTGGTATCGGAAACGTATACAATGCATTCCTGCCATCATTGACTTTGGGATGCGGATCATATGGTCACAACTCTGTCGGAAACAACGTAAGTGCTATTAACTTGATCAATATCAAACGTCTGGGGAGAAGAAACAACAATATGCAATGGTTTAAAGTACCTTCAAAAATTTACTTTGAAAGAAACTCTATCAAATATTTGAAAGATATGCGTGAAATGAACCGTGTGTTCATTGTAACTGACCGTTCTATGGTTGATTTGGGATTCGTCAATAAAGTGACAGATCAGTTAAATCAAAGAAGAAATAAAGTACAGTATCAATTATTCTGTGATGTAGAACCAGATCCATCTATCGCAACTGTACAGCGCGGGGTAGAAGTAATGAGAAGCTTCCAGCCAGATACAATCATTGCATTGGGCGGCGGATCTAGTATGGACGCTGCTAAAGGTATGTGGCTGTTCTATGAACACCCTGAAGTAGATTTCAATGATTTGAAACAGAAATTCATTGATATTCGTAAACGTGCCTTCCGTTATCCAGAATTAGGTAAGAAAGCTCACTTAGTATGTATTCCAACTACATCTGGTACAGGTTCAGAAGTAACGCCATTTGCTGTTATCTCTGACAAGATTGCGAATAAGAAATATCCATTGGCTGACTACTCATTGACACCAACAATTGCAATCGTTGATCCATGCTTTACACAGAACTTGCCAGCTTCTATCACAGCTGATACAGGTATGGACGTATTGACACATGCTACTGAAGCCTATGTTGCGACATTAGCAAACGACTACACAGATGGATTATGCTTGCAGGCCATCAAGATGGTATTCAAATACTTGCCAAGAGCTGTCGCAAATGGTAAGAATGACCCAGAAGCCAGAGAAAAGATGCACAATGCTTCCTGCATTGCCGGTATGGCTTTCGCTAATGCCTTCTTAGGTGTCAACCACTCATTAGCTCACAAGATTGGGGCAGAGTTCCATGTACCTCACGGACGTGCAAACGCAATCTTATTGCCTCATGTTATCCGCTACAACGGAACAAAACCACAGAAAAACTCTGTATGGCCAAAATATAACTACTACAGAGCAGATGAAAAATATCAGGAAATCGCTCAGCTGTTAGGCTTACCTGCTTCTACACCAGCTGAAGGGGTAGCTTCTTATGCAGAGGCTTGTGCAAAATTAGGTGCAAGCGTCGGCATCAAAATGAACTTCCAAGATCAAGGCATTGATGAACAGACATGGAAAGACAAAGAAAGAAGAATTGCTTTACTGGCTTATGAAGATCAATGCTCACCAGCAAACCCTCGTTTGCCAATGATCGATGATATGATTGATATCCTTGAAAAATCTTATAAAGGAAACTAAGATGAAAGAACCCTTGCATTGCAAGGGTTTTTTGCTTTTAGACCATATTCTTTCATTTGTATAAACTTGTTTAATAATGGATAATTAATTGTCGTTTTAATAATTTTTACTGAATAGTTTTTTTCTGGATAGCTCATACAATAATATGAGTAAGGAAAGAAATATTTTAAAGGATGAAACAATGGACACACATCGAATGACAATCATTGCGAATAGAAAGAAGTCAGAGATAATTTTTAGGAGTATGCTGAAATAGAAGAATTTACGGATAAATATAATAGAACTTTCCCAATAGGTTAGACTATACAAAAACGGATAATTACAATAGAAACCGCTGTTAATTTGATGC